>DAOWER010000292.1 GCA_030638405.1 Candidatus Eiseniibacteriota bacterium
ACGTGGGACTCTTCGACCACATGACGGATGACAGACGGCGGCAGTTGGTCGGAGTCCTGCTGCTGTTCCTCGGCCTGCTCGTCGGCGTCAGCCTGGCCACTCACGTCTACTTCTCGCTCTCGAGTGACCTGGGTCCCGAGATATGGACAACTCAGCTGGGGCTGCAGAACCGCCAGGTGTCCGGGTGGATGTTCGACCTGCTGGGCCTCTGTGCCTGGGTCGCCCCACTTCTGCTCATCATGTGGGGATGGAATCGGATCGCCGACAGAGATCCTGGCCCCCTGGCCCTGAAGAGCGTGTTCATCCTGGCGGTCTCGATGCTGGCCCTCGCGCTCATCTACACGGTGGGCGGGGGGCGGACCGCGACGGTGACCGGCGTGGCGGGCGCGCTCCTAGCCGACCTGGGGATTCGCCACATCGGCAGGGTCGGCACGTTCCTCGCGGGAGCGGGCGCCATCATCGTCATCACCCTCTTGACCACCGAGTTCGATATCGACATGCTCCTGGCACCGTTCGTCGCGATCGGCGGATGGCTGGCGCGCGTCGCGGAGTCCGCGTGGGACCGGCTGACGGCCCTCGCCGAGAGAGAACCCAGAGACAGCAGGCGTCCCGCGCCGAAGCAGCGACGGACACCGAAGCGGGATGGCGCGCGCCCGCGCAAGCGCGCGGCGAGCGACAGGACGGCCGAGGAGACCCGGCGGTCTCGGAGAGTCGGGGCGAAGGCGGCCCGGGAGGCTGCGGCCGAGCAGAAGCCGCGCCGCCGTGCTCCGTCGACTCCGAAGATCGTCCAGTCGCAGCGGGCGAAGGTCCCGAAGCGCGCGCCCAAGCGCGTGCTCGTACCCGGCGACTTCCGGCTGCCACCGCTCTCTCTCCTCGACGACCCGCCTGCCGAGAGCCACAACCAGGTCTCCCGCGAGGAGCTGCTCGCGCGGTCCAGACTGCTCGAGGAGAAGCTGGCCGACTTCGACGTCGAGGCCGCTGTCGTGCAGGTGCACCCCGGACCCATCATCACGAGGTTCGAGATAGAACCTGCAAGAGGAGTCAAGGTCAGCAGAATCGCCAATCTCCAGGATGACCTCGCCCTCGCTATGAAGGCGACCGCGATCAGGATCATCGCGCCCATCCCGGGCCGGGGGGCGGTCGGCATAGAGATCCCCAACGAGCACCCCGCCGTCGTGTACCTCAAGGACACGCTGGCCGCGGACGCCTTCCAGCAGCTCAAGAGCGAGATACCCCTCGCGCTCGGCAAGGACACAACCGGCCGTGTCTTCTGCGCCGACCTTGCGAAGATGCCCCACCTGCTGGTGGCGGGGGCCACCGGCTCCGGCAAGAGCATCTGTCTCAACGCGCTTCTGACGGGTTTGATATTCCGGTCGACACCGGCGGAGGTGCGCTTCCTTCTTATCGACCCGAAGCGTCTCGAACTGCCGCGATACTCCGGCATCCCTCACCTGCTGTCGCCGGTCGTCACCGACGCCAAGCAGGCCGCAATGGCGCTCCAGTGGCTGGTGAGCGAGATGGACCGCCGCTACGACGTCCTTTCCGCGCTGACCGTACGTGACATATACGGATTCAACAGGCGCATCGAGAACGGATCCGAGCTCGACAGCCTGCCGGAAGGCGACAGGCACCGATTGGCGCACATCGTGGTAGTGGTGGACGAGTTCGCCGACCTGATGGTGCGGGCTCCGCGCGACGTCGAGGCCCCGGTGCAGCGGCTGGCGCAGATGGCGCGCGCAGTGGGCATTCACCTCGTCTTCGCGACGCAGCGCCCGTCGGTCGACGTCATCACAGGTGTGATCAAGGCGAACTTCGCCTCGCGTATCGCCTTCAGGGTCATCTCCATGACCGACTCACGGACGGTTCTGGACAGAAACGGAGCCGAGACGCTCCTTGGCGACGGCGACATGCTCTTCCTGCCCACGGGCAAGCCCGACCCCGTACGACTGCACGGCGCGTTCATCTCCAGTGAGGAAACCGCGCGCCTCGTCGCGTTCATGCGCAAGCAGGGACCACCCGACTACATGTTCGACCTCCAGGAGAAGGGCGGCGTGGCCAGCAAGCTCGCCGCCACTCAGAAGGACGAGTACTACGAGAAGGCGCTCGACGTCGTCGTCGGCACGCAGATGGGGTCGACGTCTCTGCTGCAGCGGCGGCTGTCCGTTGGCTACGCCCGTGCCGGTCGCCTAATGGACCTGCTCGAGAGTAACGGTATCGTGGGGCCGTTCAAGGGAAGCAAGGCGCGCGACGTGCTGGTCGGACCGGAGTATCTGGAGGAAGTGGTAGCACTGACGACCGCGACCGCCGTAGCCGAGCCCCTCGACGACTCGAGCGGAGCCGACGACGGGTACCCCGAGGCCGAGTGGGAAGCTGACGCGGGCGGTGAAGAAGAAGAGGAAGAAGAAGAAGAAGAGGAGGAGGAGGAGGAAGAGGAGGAGGAGGAGGAGGAGGAAGAAGAAGAAGAGGAAGAAGAAGAAGAGGATGAGGAAGAAGAGGAAGAAGATGAGGAAGAGGACTGACCGCATCGGTGATTCGCTTCGCACGCGCAATCTGACGCTGCTGGTGGGCGTTCTCGTGACCGCTGCGCTCATGCCCGCGGCGGCGCTGTCCGAGGAGCCCACGCCGGAGTGGAAGGCCGAATCTCAGGCGCGGGCCGAAGAGCTCATGCAGCGTTTGATCGACCGCTACGAGGCGTCGGATTCCTATCGGATCCTCTTCACGCAAGACACGTTCTGGGCGCTGGCGGATACGTTGCTCAGCTCCTCCGGAGAAATGCTCGTCCAGCACCCGCTTCACGTCTCCATCTCCTACGATGACGGAAGCAGAGTGGCGTCGAACGGCGAGAGCCTCTGGGTCTACACATCCCAGACCAACCAGTTCTTCGCCACCGAGGTCGACTCCAGCGACCTGATGATCGACCCCCCGGAACTCCTTCGCCGGTTCGAGCCCGACCCCGAGAGACCCTTTCCCACGCCGCAGGTCGAGAGCGCGCTGTACCCCAACCAGGTTGTCCTGTCTCTGAGGGCCAGGGGCGGCGGCGAGCCCAGAGGCCTGGAAGTCCACATTGACGAGCGCGAGCTGCTCGTCAGGCAGATAACAGCCCGTTCGTCGTCTTCAGACTGGACCCGTTACAGGATCACGAAGACCGTGTTTGGCGTGAAGACGTCCCCCGCCGACTTCGCCGTCACCATACCGCCGGGAGCTGAGCGCATCGGCGGGTAGCGAGCACAGTGCACCCACCTGAAGAGCGGGCGGGGCTCGGGGACGGACCGGGACGGCGGCGCCGCATTACGAGCAACCCCACCAATATCCGATTGGTAACCCCACATGAAGATAGCTGTCATCAGCCTCGGCTGCCCGAAGAACCTCGTGGACACGGAGGTGATGCTGGGACTCCTGGCAGACGAGGGGTACGAGTTCGCTGCAGATGCGGGAGAGGCCGACATCGTAGTAGTGAGCACCTGTTCATTCATCTCGGCGGCCGTCGTGGAGTCGCGCGCGGTCGTGGACGGGTGCCTCGAGCTCAAGGACGCGGGCAGGGTCGGGCACGTGATCGTCGCCGGCTGCCTCCCGCAGCGCTACGCCGACGCCACGTGGGAGATGTTCCCCGGTGTGGACGCCGTTGTCGGATGTTCGGACTTCGAGAGAATCGCGGAGGTCGTTCGCGAGGTCGCGGCCGGCCGCCGTGTCTACAAGGTCGGCACTCCTCGCGCGCTCTACGACGAGCGGTCGCCCCGCGTACTGGGGACACCGGGACACATCGCCTACGTCAAGATAGCCGACGGGTGCGCGAACTGCTGCAGCTACTGCACCATTCCCGCCATCCGTGGCGATTTGCGAAGTCGAACGCCTGAGTCCGTGGTCCGAGAGGTGGCGGCTTTGGCCAAGAAGGGCGTCAGGGAGGTCAATCTCATCGCCCAGGACACGACGGCCTACGGCACGGACATTGCATCGGACATAACATTGCCCGCGCTTCTGTCAGCGCTGGCAGATACTGGAGTACCGTGGATTCGCGTTCTGTACACGCACCCGGCGCACGTGACCGACGAGCTTCTGCGCGCCATGTCCGAGCTGGAATCTGTCGTGCCGTATCTCGACATGCCCATCCAGCACATCTCCGACCGGATTCTCGCCGCGATGGGTCGCCGGACGGACGGCGAGCGCATCCGCTCCCTCGTGCGGCGGACGCGGGACACGATTCCCGGGATCTCGATCAGGAGTTCGGTCATGGTCGGCTTCCCGGGGGAGACGGACGAGGAGTTCGGCGAGCTCCTCGCGTTCATTCGCGACGGGAACGTGGATCACCTGGGCGTCTTCGAGTACTCGCCGGAGCCGGGAACCTCCGCGTTCTCTCTGTCGGGGCGGGTCCAGGCCGATACCGCGTCGGCGCGAGCGCGTGTCCTCGTCGAGACGATGGAGGAGTTGACGGAAGCCCGTGGGCGAAGCATGCTCGGGGACGAGGTGGAGGTGCTCGTCGACAGCGCGGGCGCAGTCGCTGAGGGGCGGGCGGTGGTCGCGCGGACCGCCGGGCAGGCCTGGGAGATGGATGGCACGGTACTCGTGGAAGCCGACGATTCGGGGCCGGAGACCGGCGACTTCGTGCTGGTGAGAGTAACGGGAGTGGCCGGGTTCGACCTGACCGCGACCCTCGCCTAGCGCGCGGCCGTCATGGTCCTGGGGCCGGGAGAAACCGCTTGATAGGTTCGAGCGCGCTATGCTAGCTTTGCCGGTGACTTGGGCGGAGGTGGGGTGTGGGGAAGAAGAGAAGCGCCGCGCAGGCTTGGCGGTCTGAGATGGACGGCGAGCTGCCTCCGGTGGGACGGTCCGACATGGACATCCTCTGCGTGCTGCTCGGCGGAGGAACCGGGAGCGAGCCGGCTCACTCGGTCAGCAAGGAGCTTCTGGAGCGGTTCGGATCGCTCTCGGGAGTGCTCAGGGAACCTCCTTCGAGCCTGACGAGGGTGAGGGGCGTGGGCAGCAGGCTGGCGTCGCGTCTGGCCGCCGCAAGAGAGCTGGCCGGACGGCTTCGGAGTCACGAAAAGCGGGCGCCCAGGCTTTACCTCACCGGACCCGAAGACGTCGCGGACATGTTCATGAGGGAGATGGCAACCCTCGACAGAGAGCACTTCAGAGCCGTCCTCCTCAACACGAAGAACAGGATACTGGGCGTCAGGACCATCTCCATAGGGTCCTTGAATGCGTCGATCGTCCACGCCCGGGAAGTGTTCAAGGCGGCGGTAGCCGAGAGCGCCCAGGCGATCGTGCTCGTTCACAATCACCCCTCGGGACTGCCCGAGCCCAGCAGCGAGGACATAGTCGTAACGGAGCGTCTGGCTGAGGCGGGCAGAATACTCGGGATAGAGATACTCGACCACATAGTGCTGGGCAGCCAGGGGTTCGTCAGCCTCAAGGAGATGGGGCACCTCTGAAACTTCTCCGCAGGTTCAGGCACACGCCGGAAACGGAAGCGCAACCATGCTGTTCGACTCCGTACTTGGACTGGTCAACGACGTCGCCATCGATCTTGGAACGGCGAACACGCTTGTTTACGTGAAGGGCCGTGGCGTCGTCCTGAACGAGCCTTCCGTCATTGCTGTCGAGAAGCAGAGCGGCAAGATCGTCGCGGTCGGAAGCAAAGCGAAGGAGATGCTGGGCCGGACACCGGACGGCATCAAGGCGGTCCGCCCCATGAAGGACGGCGTCATCGCCGATTTCGAAGGGACCGAGGACCTGCTCAGGGAGTTCATCCTGCAGGTCCAGAGGCGCAGGCTGCTGGTTCGACCCAGAATGGTCATCTGCGTACCCTCCGGCATCACGGAGGTGGAGCGCCGCGCCGTCCATGACTCGGCTGAGCATGCGGGGGCGAGGGAGGTCTTCCTCGTGGCCGAGCCCATTGCGGCCGCGATAGGCGTGGGGCTGCCGGTGGAGAAGCCCTCCGGCAACATGGTCGTGGACATCGGCGGCGGGACGACCGAGATAGCCGTGATCGCGCTCTCCGGGATCGTTAACCACACGTCAGTCCGAGTCGGTGGAGACGAAATGGACGAGGCCATCATGAGCCATCTCCGCCGAAGCTACAATCTTCTCATCGGCGAGCAGACCGCAGAGAAGACGAAGATCCAGATCGGCTCCGCTTATCCTCTCGAAGAAGAGATGGAGGCGGACGTCAAGGGGCGCGACCTTGTCGGCGGGGTGCCGCGGACCCTGAAGATAACCTCCGAGGAGATCCGCGAGGCGCTGCAGGAACCCATCTCGGCCATCGTCGAGGCGCTCAAGCTCTCGCTCGAGCAGACGCCGCCCGAGCTGGCCGCGGATCTGGTGGACCGAGGCATCGTCATGACGGGCGGTGGCTCGCTTCTGCGCGGCCTGGACGTACTGCTCCGCGAGGAAACGAAGCTTCCGATAAACGTCGTCGAGAATCCTCTGACCTGTGTCGTCCTCGGCACGGGCAAGATTCTCGAGAACATTGCCCACTACGAACCCGTCCTGATGAGGTCAGCCAAGCGGTAGGAGGACGGGATGCTCGCCCAGCTCTCCCGGGTTCTGCGCGGGAACCGTGAACTCTCCACGCTCCTTTTCTGTGTAGCTCTCTCCATCGTGTGTCTGTCGCTTCCACCCGGCGCGAAGGAGTTCGTTTCGTCCGTTCTGTCGGGGACCATTCTCGGGCCCGTCCAACGGCTGTCGACCGCGATCGTCCAGCGCGGACGGGTTCAGGAAGAGAACGCCGCGCTCCGCCGCATAGCCATCGAGCTCATGACCGAGCGCTCCGCCCTGGTTGATTACAGGTACGAGAACGAGAGGCTGAGGGAACTCGTGGGCTTCCTGGTCGCGTTCCCGAAGGAGGAGCTCGCGGAGATGATCCCCGCACGCGTCACCGCCATGCCGGGCGGGCGCGTCGTCGAGAGCATGAAGATAGACAAGGGGCACTGGGACCGCCTCGAGCCCGACATGCCCGTCGTGGTACCAAGCGGGCTCGTCGGCAAGATAGCGAGCATCTTCGAAGACGAGTCGCTGATCGAGCCCCTGACGAGCGCATCGTCCGGCGTCAGCGTGATGACCGAGCGCGGGCGCGTCAGGGGTGTGGTGAAGCCACGATTCGGAGGAGGCTCTCGCCGGGGCACGTGTGAGATCGCCTACGTCCAGGCGCGCTCCGACGTGAGGGAGGGCGACCTGGTCGTGACGTCGGGGCTCGGGGGGGTCTACCCGGCAGGCATCACCGTGGGCAGGGTGGTGGGGGCCGTCGAGGGCCCTCTGACCATGTCGATCGAGGTCGAATTCGCGGTCGACTTCTCGACCGTGGAGCAGGTCTTCGTCCTCACGGGAAGAACCGGCGTTCCCGGCGAGATGGATGAACTCCGCAAGCGACTCCTGATGGAGCTGAACAGCGAGCGCGCAGCACTGGAGGGGCGGCCTTGAGAACTGGGCGGTTCGCAGCTCTGGCCATAGCGGCGGTCATCCTCGACTCGGCAGTGGCTCCGGAGATCGAGATTCTCGGTGCCCGCCCGGACTTCCTAGTCCTGCTCGTTGCATACGGTGCACTGGTGCTTGGCGCCAGACCCGCTACGATCGGCGGATTCATCCTGGGCCTCATCGTAGATGCCGAACACCCGGAGTACCTTGGTCTTCACGCGCTGTCTCTTTCGGTCATCGGCTTCGCCAGCGCCGCCGCCTGGGAGCACCTCGTTCGAGGGAGCCTGTTCGTGCAGATATGCGTTCTGTTCGGCGCCGCGCTCCTGCACGACCTCATCTACTACCTCGTCTACTACCGCAACCACCTGGACATGTTCGCGCGGTTCTTCGTGCGCTTCGGCCTCATCGGGGCCGCCTACACCGCCGCGTTCGCGGTGGTGATATACATTCTGGCACAGGCCAGGACGTGGAGGGCGATAGTCGGTGGCACGCGCGTCTAGCGGCCTGGCGGAGATGAACGCCCTTCGCCAGAGATCGAGAATGGTGAGGCTGATCGCGTTCGCCATCTTCACCATCATCGTCCTCAGACTTGGCTGGCTCCAGCTCGCGAGGGGCGGATTCTACCGCGACCTTTCCGAGAACAACTACGTCCAGGGCTTCGAGGTCCGCGCACCCAGAGGCCTCATCATCGACCGCACCGGGGAGATCCTTGCCGACAACAGAGTCGCCCTGTCCATCACGCTCTCACGCGTGTTCAACCGCGACGACGACGCCCTCGCCGACGTGCTTGCCGAACTGCTCACTCTCGACCGCGAGTTCGTCGCCGAGAAGCTGCTCGAGACGCGCATGCGCTACTACGGCGCCGTCGCTCTCATAGAAGACGCGGATCTCGAGCAGGTATCCCGTGTGGAGGAGCGACGCTCCCAACTGCCCGGGGTCAAGGTCGAGAGCACCGCGAGGCGCAGGTATCTCGCCGACAGCCTGTGCACGCACGCGCTCGGCTACGTGGGCGAAGTCTCCGAGCGCGAACTCGAGTCGATGGCATCTTGGGACTACGCGTCGGGGGACCTCGTCGGCAAGACCGGGGTCGAGCAGCGCTACGAGCTTCTCCTCAGGGGACGCGATGGCGCGGAGTACTGGGTGTGCGATGCCGCAGGCAGAGAGATCTACCCGCTCTTGGGCGGGCCCTCGCGAGATATCAGACCCGGACACAACCTGATCGTGACGATAGACGCCGAGGCTCAGCGCGCCGCCGAGAAGGCGCTCAAGAACTATGCCGCCGGAGCCGTGGTGGCCATAGAGCCGCGAACGGGCGAGGTGCTGGTGATGGCGTCTCACCCGGCCCCGAACCCGAACGCGCTCGTGGAGGGTGTCTCGATGGACGAGTGGCGCGAGCTGGCGTCGTCGCCGACGCACCCGCTGCTCAACAGGGCGATCCAGGCGCTCTACCCGCCCGGGAGCCCGTTCAAGCT
>DAOWER010000020.1 GCA_030638405.1 Candidatus Eiseniibacteriota bacterium
GAGGACCCCGTCGCTTTCCCGAACGAGAACCCGGTGGCAACGGGCCCCTTCACGGAGGTGCGTCTCTTCCGCAACCAGGTCTACGAGCTCGGCAGGAATCCCTACTACTGGCAGGAGGGGAAGCCGGCCGTCGAGGCGCTTCGCTTCCCGGCGTTCCCGTCGAACGATCGGGCCAACCTGGCGCTCGTGTTCGACGAGGTCGACTGGGCGGGCAACTTCGTCCCGGCGATAGACCGTGTCTTTGTCGAGCGCTCGCCCGAGACGCACGCCTACTGGTTCCCACTGACCGGGAGCACCATCTTCCTCTACGCCAACACGACGCGGTCGCCCTTCGACGATGTCAGGGTGCGCAAGGCCTTCAGCCTCGCGGTCGACCGCGACCTCCTGGTGGACGTCGCGCTCTACAGATACTCGCGTCCGGCCGACCCTACTGCCCTGTGCGACGCCTTCAACGCCTGGAAGGACCCGCAGGCGCAGGCCGCGGGCGACTGGGTCGGATACGACATCGAGCGGGCCAACGCGCTGCTCGACGAGGCGGGTTTCGAACGCGGAGAGGACGGGTTCCGGCTGGGCGCCGACGGTGAGCCTCTGACCTTCGAGATCCTGACGGTCTCCGGGTGGTCCGACTGGGTGCGCGCGGCGCAGGTGATGGCGCGGGGATTCTCCGCCATCGGCGTCGGGGCCTCGGTCCGCACCTACGACTTCGGCGCCTGGTTCCAGCGCGTGCAGGAGGGTGACTTCGACCTGAGCCTCGGGTGGTCGTACGAGGGGGCGACGCCCTACACGTTCTACAGATGGCTGATGTCGGCCGAGACGGTCGAGCCCGTGGGCGAGATAGCGCCGGGGAACTGGCACCGCTACGCGAGTGCCGCGGCCGACAGCGCGCTGACGGCATTCGAGGGGGAGCCGGACCCGGAAGGGCAGAAGCGGCTCGCGGCGAAGCTCCAGCGGATTTTCGTGGCGGACGCGCCGGCGATCCCGCTCTACCCCAACCCGTCGTGGGCAGAGTTCAACACGGGGCGGTTCGACGGGTTCCCGACGGCCGACGACCCCTACGCCGACCCGTCGCCGAACAAGTTCGACAGGGGCGAGGTGCTGCTGGTCCTGACGAGGCTGACGCCTCGAGAGGCGGCGGAGACGCCCTGACCTGGCAAGCAGGCGGGGCGAACAGGGAGGCAGCGAGTGGGCAGGAAGAGCGTGGAGTCTCTGGCGGGCAGGTGGGCCCTCGTCACGGGGTCCACAAGGGGCATAGGCCAGCAGGTCGCGCTCGGCCTGGCGCAGTTCGACTGCAACGTGGTCGTCCACGGCCGGACGCTGAAGAACGCGAAGGAGACGCTCGGGCTGCTTCGCGAGTATCCGGTGGAGACGGCGGTTGTGGCGGGCGACCTCGGTACGGAGAAGGGCATCCGCGCCGTGGTCAGGGGTGTGGAGAGGGGCCCGGGCCACATCGACATCCTCTACAACAACGCGGCGATCCAGAACCAGTGGCAGTCCGTGTGGGAGATCGAGCGGGCGACGTGGCAGGACGCGTTCGACGTGAACGTCTTCGCGCTCATCGCTCTCACCAACGCGTTCGCGCCGGGCATGGTCGAGCGAGGCTACGGGCGTATCATCAACGTGACCTCGGGGATCAGGGACATACCGCACCTCGCTCCCTACAGCGTCTCCAAGGCCGCGGTCGACAAGTACACGGCGGACCTCGCCGCGGAGCTCGAGGGGACCAACGTCCTGGTGAACACGCTGGACCCCGGGTGGCTGAGGACCGACATGGGCGGTCCGAACGCCGACCACGACGTGACGACGGTCCTTCCGGGCGCGCTCGTCCCCGCTCTCCTAGCGGACAACGGTCCGAGCGGGGAGAGGTTCGAGGCGCAGGACTACGAGTGGTCTGACTAGCAGGAGACGGTCTTGAGATACATCCTCAAGAGACTGGGATTCTACCTGCTCGCGGCGTGGGTCGCGGTCACGTTGAACTTCTTCCTGCCGCGCCTGATGCCGGGCGATCCGGCGACGGCGCTCTTTGCGCGGTTCCGGGGCATGCTGGCGCCGGAGGCGATGGACGCGCTGAGGGAGACGTTCGGTCTGACCGAGGCGCCGCTCCTCATCCAGTACTTCACCTACCTGGGCCACGTGTTCAAGGGTGACCTGGGCATCTCGGTCGCATACTTCCCCGCGCCGGTCCTTCAGGTGATCGGCAACGGGCTCGTCTGGACCGTCTTTCTGGCCGGCACGGCCGTAGTGATCAGCTTCGTCGTCGGCACGCTCCTGGGTGTAACGGCGGCGTGGTGGCGGTTCGGGAAGGTCGACACGTTCGTCCCGCCGACCGCAGCGCTCATCGGCGCGTTCCCGTACTTCTGGCTCGCGATGGTCGCGCTCTACGTGTTCGGCTTCAAGCTGGGCTGGTTCCCGCTGGGGCACGCGTACGGCGACTACGTGACGCCGGGGTTCAACTTCGAGTTCATCGCCGACGTGGCGCGGCACGCAGTGCTGCCCGTGGGCACCGTGGTCATCGCCACCCTGGGCGGGTGGCTTCTCACGATGCGCAATACGATGGTCTCGGTGCTCGGCAGGGACTACGTCAACCTGGCGCGCGCCAAGGGGTTGCCCCCGAGGCAGGTCGCGCTCCGGTACGCCGCGAGGAACGCGCTCCTGCCAAGCGTGACCGGGTTCGGCATGGCGCTCGGGTTCGTGCTGGGAGGTTCGCTCCTGACCGAGATCGTCTTCTCCTATCCGGGACAGGGGTACCTGTTGGTCCAGGCCGTGCGGAGCCAGGACTACCCGCTCATGCAGGGCATCTTCCTTGTCATCACGCTCGCCGTTCTGGGGGCGAACTTCATCGTCGACCTGGTGTCGCTGTGGCTCGATCCGCGCATCCGGGAGTCTGTATCGTGAGCGCGAACCCGAAGGGTACAGTCAGCACGAAGACGAACGGCGCGGCGAAGACGAGCGCCGGGGCCAGGAGAGGAGTGGCCGGGGGACTCGCCACGTGGGTCGAGGCCGTCAAGCACGACCGACGGGCGACGTTCGGCGCCTGCGTCATCGCGCTGTTCGTTCTGGTCGCCGTCTTCGGTCCGCTCTTCGTCGGTGACCCGACCGACCTCGTGGGCATCCCGATGCAGCCGCCATCGGCGGAGCACTGGCTCGGCACGACCGGCCAGGGGCAGGACGTGCTCGCGCAGCTCGTCGTAGGGACCAGGGCGTCGCTCTTGATCGGGTTCAGCGTGGGGTTGATTGTCGTGTTCGTCGGCGCGCTCATCGGTATCACTGCCGGCTATTTCGGCGGCAGGACAGATGCCCTTCTGTCGCTGCTCTTCAACGTGTTCCTGGTGATCCCGGGGTTGCCGCTCGCGATAGTCATCGCGGCCTACCTGCCGTCCGGACCGCTGACGCTGGGATTCGTGCTGGTGGTGACAGGGTGGGCGTGGAACGCCCGCGTGCTGCGCTCGCAGACGCTCGCGCTCAGGAACCGCGACTTCGTGGCCGCCGCGGTGGTGGCCGGCGAGTCGAACCTGCGCATCGTGACCCGCGAGATACTGCCCAACATGACGTCGCTCATCGTCTCTCAGGTCATCGGCGGGACGGTCTACGCGATCGGCGCGCAGGTGGGGCTCGAGTTCTTGGGGCTGGGCGACGTGTCGGCCGTCACGTGGGGCACGAACCTCTACTGGGCGCAGAACGACTCGGCGCTCTTGACGGGCGCGTGGTGGACGTTTGCGCCGACCGGTCTTGCCGTGGCGCTGGTCGGCTTCGGTCTGACGATGCTCAACTCGGGATTCGACGAGATCACGAACCCGCGCCTCAGGATGCAGCGCGCCTGGCGCGCGTTCCTGCTGGGAAGGGGACACGAGCCCTCGCGCTCGACACCGGTGGTGAGAGAACATGCCTGAACCCATCATTGAGATACGCGACCTGTGCGTCGACTACGTCACCGACGAGGGCCCGGTGCGCGCAATCGACCGTCTGAACCTTGTCGTCGAGCGTGGCGAGGTGCTCGGGATAGCGGGGGAGTCCGGGAGCGGCAAGACGACGCTCGCGAAGGCGCTCCTGCGAATCCTGCCTCCGCCGGCGGTGATCACCGGCGGCGAGGTCCTCTTCAAGGGGCGAGACATCCTCTCGATGGACGACGAGGAGCTGAGGCGCATGCGCTGGCGGGAGATCTCGATGGTCTTCCAGAGCGCGATGGACGCGCTCAATCCCGTGATCTCGGTGGTGGGGCAGATTACCGACACCCTGCTGGCGCACGACGAGTGCTCCGCTGAGGAGGCGCGCGCGAGGGCGGGAAAGCTCCTGGACCTGGTCGGGATCCCGCGGGAGAGGCTGGACTCCTTCGCGCACCAGCTCTCGGGCGGGATGCGCCAGCGCGTCGGCATCGCCATCGCGCTCGCCATGAGGCCCTCGGTCGTCATCCTGGACGAGCCGACGACGGCGCTCGACGTCATCGTTGAGCGCGAGATCCTCGAGCGCATCCGCGAGCTTCAGCGCGAGTTCGGGTTCGCCGTCATCTTCATCACGCACGACCTCGCCCGAATGCTCCAGGTCTCCGACCGCGTGGCGATCTTCTACGCCGCTCGTCTGGCAGAGGTCGGGCCGGCCGCTGAGCTTCGACGGGCGCCGCGGCACCCCTACACCGAGGGGCTGCTGCAGGCGTTCCCGTCGGTGCATCCCGGCGCCAGAACGCCCAGGAGCATCCCCGGCCAGCCCGCGAGCCTTCTCAATCCGCCCTCCGGCTGCCGTTTCCACCCCCGCTGCGCGCGCGCGATCGAGATCTGCCCCAAAGAAGAACCGGGCCCGACGGAGATCGGACCCGGTCACGTTGCTGCCTGCCATCTGGCGAAGTAGCCTTCCCTCACCTCTCCGCACTCATGCTCATGTAGTGCTTCACGCGCTGACGCCTCTACCGAGCAACACTAGAGCGCCATGTGGACGTACGTCCTGATCTCCCACTCGTTGCCGTTGTCTCCGCTGCCGTCGGGAGCATAGCGCGGCGAGTCCTCATCCAGCGAGCGCCAC
>DAOWER010000138.1 GCA_030638405.1 Candidatus Eiseniibacteriota bacterium
CCACCGAGCGTTCCCGACACGCGCGCACCGCGCTCGGGCACAAGTGCCGCGAGACGATCCAGCTCGAGCCCCTCGAACTCCGCCCGCCCCTCCAGACGCGGGAACCCCGCATCGTCGCTCTCCTCCGGAAACTCGACCACCACCGTCGCGGTGAGCGTACCGCCCATTGCCTCCGCGTGAAGGGACTCCGCCCTGATGGCTCCGGCGTCTCCGGCGAGAAGCGCCGTCAGAAGATCGAGCGTAAGCCCGCCGATGGCGACGCTCTCGGCGCGCAGGCTGCTGGAGTACGTCAGGTCCACGAACGGGCCCTCGATCTCGGATGTCAGCGTGAGATTCCCGGTGGCGTTCCTGAGATCGTGCGAGGCTGTCTCGGGAAGAAAAACCGACAGCTGCGACAGCTCGTGCGTGGACTCGACCACGAGGTCGGCTGAGGGCTCGGAGGGCGCGCCCCGGGAGTGTTCCGCATACGGGTCTTCCGGCGAGACAGGCCGACCCGGATCCCGCAGTCGCACGGTACCGGTGACCAGGGCCTCGCCCACGTTCGTGCGAAGCGCGAGCGGCGCCAGCTCGACGGCCTCGCCCGCGGTGAATCCGATGGTGCCGTCGAACTCCCCCGTGATGGACTCCCTGAGCACGGGCATCGTGAGTGCCGCGGCCCCCTGGAGGACGGCGTCCAACTCCGCCACCGTCCCCGACACGGTCCCGCTGGTCGGTCCGACCACCAGGTCGAGACCGGAGGCGTCGCTTCGTATGACCACCGTCACGTCCGCGAGCGTAAGGTCGAAGCCCACTTCCCACGCGTCGTTTCTGCTGCTGTCGGGAGACGCCTCCTCGGCCCGCCCTCCACCCAGTCGGGACCAGCCGAGCAGCTGTCCCTCAGCGTCGGTTGCGAAGAGGAGCTCACCACCGTCGATCCGGAGGTCCGTGAGCTCGACCCGCTTCGAGCGCAGGCTTATCGCGGCCCGCCCCAGCCGGACACCGTCGGCCGCGAAGAGCCGCGTTCCGTCCTCGTCCGCAAGGGTGACTCCCTCAAAGGTGATTCCCCGGGCGAGACTCCCGCGTGTGGATGCGATAGAGAGCCCGACGCCGGAGTCGCCGGCGGCCCTGGACCACCCGATCGAGGCCGCCACTCGCCCGCCGAAGGGGGTCAGGAACAGAACAGCCACCAGAATCGCGAGGACGATTCCGATGGCTGACAGAACGTACAGTGATGTGCGAAGCACCCGTTTGGACAAGAGTGTGACCTCCGGATAAGCTCAGTCTAGCAGGCCGAACGTCACGTTCCAAGTCCGAGGTGCTTAGCCTGGCGGGCGGCTTCCCTAAGGATGCGACCACAGGGATGCCCCCGGCGCGGAGTTTCTCTACTGGCCGTCCCCGCGGGGCCGAACGACGCGGACCGTGTGAGTCCCGGGCCCTCCCTCCTCAACGAAGGCGAACTCGACGCCCCACGTCTTCTCGTCGAAGGGCCCGAGCGTCGTGGAGTAGCCGCTCAGGTTGGCCATGACGTCACCCGTCGGCTCCAGCGTCCGCGTGGCGCTCGACTTCCAGCGGTCCACGCTCCAGCGAACCGTCCCCGGAGCGCCGGACATGATTCGCAGGAGCTGGCCCGGCTCCATCGCGCGGACCGGCTCGTCCTTCGTCCAGAGCATCTGCTTCCGCACGATGGGATCGTCGAGGAAATCGGGCGGCTCCTCCCCCAGAGAACGGTAGACGTTCTTCAGGTGCTAACGGAAGAGCCGGTCGAACGTCCTGTCGACCCCCTGCGGCAGAACGAAGTCGTCGCCAAACCACCAGAGCCAGTCGCTTCCCTCCGCGGCGTAGAGTGACTCGTAAGCCTCGGGATGCTTCTCGGGCGTGGCGCCCACTTCGTCCATGTGGCCACGGACTAACCCCAGAACCTCCCACGCCCGGTTCTCCTGCGGGGAACCGATCCAGATGTTGAGGTCGTTGCCGTGAGGCGAGCCCATCTCGTCGATCCAGCTGGCCGTGAAGAGCGGAGTGACGGAGTACTGTTCCTCTACCGGATGCGGGGAGACTCCTCTGGTCCGGTCGCCGTCAATGAACTCGGAAGGCGTGACGGCCACGAGGTCGGGGTCGTCGTTGAGGCGCGAGTAGAGGCCCCTCAGGAATGCCCTCGCGTCGTTGCGGTACGAGCCCCAGGCGTTCTCACCGTCGACGGCTATTGTCAGGATCCTCTCTGACGGGTCGACGACGTTGCCGGCGAACCCCTCGCGGATCCAGCCCAGGAACTCCCCGGCCGCCCGGTCGTAGTCGGCGTAGTCCTGCATGCTGAAGCCGATATCGTCAGAGAGGCGCGTGTGCCTGAAGAAGACGCTGACCTGGCCACCCGGCCTGCCCGCGAGATACGGCCTCAGGAGCACCTCGGGATCTTCGGTCTCGTAGCCGTGCTCTCCAGATTTCTCGAGCACGCCCCTGTCGGTCGCCATCCACCGGAACCCCGCGTCGTGCACCAACTCCACCATGTGTTCGCCGACCGAACCCTCGGACGGCCAGAGCCCCCTCGGTTCCCGCCCGAATCGATCACGGAAGAAGTCCGCGGCCTTCTCAAGCTGCGCCCTTGCGTCCTCCGGATGGCTGAAGCGCGGCGGAAACGTCGCCCCCGCGGCGTCGATCGTGGCCAGATCGGTGTCAACGAGCAGAGGCAGGATAGGATGGTAGAAGGGTGAGACCGACACCTCGAGCTGCCCATCCTCGACCAGCTGCCGGTGGATCGGCACGACGTTCCTCATGACCGCGAGCTGCCGCTCCAGAATGCGCACAACGTCGTCGGTGGTGAACCCCCTGCCCTTCTCTATGAACTCCCGAACCGAGACCTCTTCCCCGTTGTGGAGTCGCCACGGTTCGCTCCTCGCCTCCGGTGGGAACCACGCCAGGTTGAACCAGGCCTTGAGGTCGTCGATGTCAGAATCGGTGAACGCGCGGCACTCCCGCCGCATGCGCAGGAGCTCCGCATAGCGTGGGTAGATCTCGACCTCGTGGCGCCAGTTGGCGTCGAAGAAACGGGAGACGATGAAGTCCTTGTCGACGTCGGTCAGGTGCTCGGTCGGTGTGAGGCAGAGTTCCATCCAGAGGTCGGTGGCGCCGTTCTCGACGTAGTCATCCAGCTGGACGATCATCGACGGGACGAGGTTGATCGTCAGGTGCACGTTCGGGTAGTCGGCCACCATCGCCGCCATGGAGTAGTAGTCGCGGACGGCGTGAAGGCGGACCCACGGGAGCAGATAGGCGCCCGTCGGATCTCCGTCCCTGCCCATGCGATATAGCGGCTGGTGCTGGTGCCACAGGAGGGCGACGGACAGCCTGCCGTCGCGGGAACGCGGGGATTTCGCCTTCATGGAGCCTGCGCTCTCGGCCTTCTCACTGGGGTCGGCGTCGCGCTCCGCGTTCCTGCCTCTCACGCGGTCACCTCCTCCGAGGCGTCCGGGAGCGCGGGAGGACCGTCCTCCGCGTAGATGCGGTAGTCGAGCCACTGGAAGATCCGGTCACGCCACTCGATCTCGCACAGGAACTTCTCGTCAACGTGGTTGTTCGTGATGTCCTCATAGAGCTTCGTGAATCTCGAGACGTGCGCGCGTGTGCGCTTGTGCGCGTAGTCGGCCATGGCGCCTGTCTTCATGATGAAGGCCCAGTCGCTCGCCTGAGCGAGCAGGAGTTCCCTGGCGGCCTGGTTGAGCGCGCGGAGCCGCAGGCCTTCAGCGTGAGGATGGGCCTTGGCCAGCTCGGTCATCCGCCTGGCGGCCCGGTGGAGGTGGGAGTAGACGTAGTGATTCGAGGCGTTCAGCCAGACCTCGCTGTACCCCTTGTAGCCCCAGCTGGAGTGGAACGGCGTCGCGGTCTGGAACGGGCCCTCCCTCCCGATGTAGTCCATGGGCGTGCAGGTTCGCACGGGGCCCTGAACCTCGTAGACCTTCCGGAAAAACGCCTCGAGCCACGCGGGTCCCTCGAACCACCAGTGTCCGAACAGCTCGGCATCGTAGGGCGCGACCACGATCGGCCTCTTGCCCATCACTCCGTGGAGATGCTCGATCTGGCGCTCGCGATTGAACAGGAAGTTGGCGGCGTGCTCGGCGACCCGCCGGCGCGCGACCGCAGGCTCATAGAGCTCCTTGTCATCGGTCTCGCCGGTGATCCTGTGGAACTTGAGCCCGAGCGCCTTGCGAATGCCGTCGTGACCCAGATACGGCCGTACGTACTCGTAGTCAAGCTCGTAGGAGTAGTCCTTGTAGAAGTCGCGGTAGTGAGGATCCCCCGGATAGCCCTCCTTGGAGCTCCAGACCTGCTTGGACGACTCGAAGTCGCGACCGAACACCGCCACGCCCGCGGGCGTTACGACGGGCGAATACGGCCCGTACTTCGGCTTGGGGGCGGCGTGGAGCAGACCGTGGCCGTCCACGAACGTGTAGCGGATGCCCGCCTCGGCCAGATAGGCATCGACGCCGGGGAAGTAACCGCACTCGGGCAGCCAGATGCCGGCGGGTGCTCTCCCGAGCGAGTTCGTGTGGCTCTCGACCGCGAGTCGAATCTGAGCCCGGACGGCGGCCGGGAACTGCTCCATCAGCGGCAGGTAGCCGTGGGTGGCGCCGCACGTGACCAGGTCCAGTTTGCCCGCGTCGCGGAAGGTCCGGAAGGCCTGGACCAGATCCAGTCCGAACTCCTCGGTGAAGACCCTCCTGCAGTCCGAGAAGAGGTCATGGTACATCTCGGCGAGCGCTCGCAGACGAGGCTTCGACCGGTTCCTGTCCATCTCCTTCTCGGTGAGTTGAGTCAGGCGGGAGATGTGCCCCACGTACCGCTCCTGGAGCAGCGGGTCCTGGAGCATGGCAACGAGAGGCGGAGAGAGGGAGAGCGTCAGACGGAAGTCAACGCCGTCGTCCGTCAGCCTCTGGAAGGCGCGGATGAGCGGAATGTACGTCTCAGTAATGGCCTCGAAGAGCCAGTCCTCCTCGAGGAAGCTCTTGTACTCCGGGTGCCTGACGTAGGGCAGGTGAGCATGCAGAACGAGGCTCAGGTAGCCCTTTTCCATGGTGCCCCCGTTCTGTCAGGGAATGAGCGGATCGCCGCCCGTGGTGTGCCTCGGGCCTCTCAACCCTGCCCCCACCCGCCGGAGCCCCATCCTCCGGAGCCGGATGTCGGCCCGCGCTCGGCGAGAGAGTAGATCTCCCCAAGAGACTCGAGCGTGACCCATTTCTCGTCGACCTCGGCCGACGGGCCGATGGGTGGAAGCGACACGCGGTTGGACCTGGCGATGACCAAGAACGACCCGTCCGGCAGGATCAGGCCGATGTCGATGCAGTAGTCGCTCTCCACGTGCGTGACGTTGATGTACCAGTCGCGCGCGCCGGGGGCGACGTCGATGTCGTGATAACTGACCGGGCTCTCAGTGTCCGCCCCGGTCACGTCGTAGACGCGAAGAACCAGCCTGCTGTTGCGCAGCGTCTGCTCTTCCATCCTGGTCAGCAGCTGGTCGTTGAGATCGGGAGAGAACTCCCAGTATGCGAACAGCCAGTACGGATCGCGCACCATCAGG
>DAOWER010000075.1 GCA_030638405.1 Candidatus Eiseniibacteriota bacterium
AACGCGACTTCAGGAACTCTTCTTCCGTCCTCGGGTCACCCACCCGCTTGTACATCATCTCGATCATGGTGCTCCAGTAGGGCGGGATCGTTTCGAGGAAGCTGATGAGGTTGCTCGGCCCCATCATCGGTACGGCGCAGCAGAAGAGGTCCGGCGTGAAGGTCGCACCGGCGAGCGCCGCGTACCCGCCGTACGACGCGCCGTAGATGGCGATGCGCTCCGGATCCGCTATGCCGCCGTCGATTGCCCAGTTGACGGCGTCGACGAGGTCGTTCTGCATCTTGCCGCCCCACTCCTTGGCACCGGCGTTCAGGAACTCCTTGCCGTAGCCCGTCGAGCCGCGGAAGTTCACCTGCAGGCAGACGTAGCCTCGGTTCGCCAGCCACTGCGCCTCGGGGTTGTAACCCCAGTTGTCTCTGGCCCAGGGACCGCCGTGAACGTTCAGGACCATCGGCAGGTTCCTGCGCGCCACCCCCGGAGGGTATGTGATGTAGCCGTGAATGGTCAGGCCGTCACGCGACGTGAAGGAGACGGGTTCGATGGACACCAGGTCGTAGCCCTCGAGGTCCGGCTTGTGCACGAAGAGGAACGTGCCCTCTTTCGTGTTTCGGTCGTAGCTGTAGAACGGCACCGGACCGTCGTCCTTGCTGAAGGCCACGATCCAGGTGTCGTAGTCGTTATCGTAGCTCGTGATACTGAAGTCCCCGCAGTCCAGCTTCTCGATCGCCGCGAAGTCGTCCGCGACCGCGTCGTCGAGGACCGTCCATTCGTTCCGGGCCTTCGTGAACGCCACGGCCTCTATCTCGTAGGTGTCCGGATTGACGACCACGTCAGCAACATCGTAGGTCGGGTCCTCAGCGAGGATCTCGAGCTCGCGCGTCTCGAGGTCCAACCTGACGAGACGACCGGTGTTGGCGTTTCGCGAGTCGATCATGTACAGCGAGCCACCGTCCTTCGTGAAGGCGAGCGGGCTGCTGACCATGTTGTCCTCGTCACCCCACGTGACGAGCGTCTCCCACGTGGTGGCGGCGGGGTCCTTACGATAGAGGAGCTCGGTGTCGCCCGTCGGGCCCATGGCGAGTGCCGCGCGAACATCGAGGTTGAAGTCCGTGAGCCAGCCGAGGATGTTTCCGGGGTTCCTGGCCACGAGCGTGAGCTCGCCCGTGTCCAGCTCAAGACGGTAGACATCGTGAAGGCGCGGATCCTGCTGGTTCATCGAGATGATCATCGTGTTCGGATGATGCTTGGTGTAGTCGAGAACTCGAACCTGCACGCCCTCGTAGGGCGTGAACTCGCGGGTCTCCCCGCTCTCGATGTTGACGGAGTAGAGAAGCCAGTTCTCGTCGCCGCCGGCATCCTGTAGATAGATGATGTGGTTGCTGTCCTGAGCCCAGAAGAAGCGGAACACGCCGCGGTTGTCGTCGTGCGTCACCGCGCGGTCATCGTTCTCCCCTATCGTCTTGACCCAGACGTTGAGGACGTCGTCGACGGGAGCGATGTATGACATGCGCTCACCGCTCGGAGAGATCCTCGCACGGGCCCTCTCGGGGTTGCCGAAGAGGATGGTGCGGGGAATCAACTCCACCTCACCGCCGCCGCACGACGTCAACAGAACAGCCGCTCCGACGAGGAGCGCCGCGGCAAGGACCATCGCTACGGGTCCTGCGTACCCTCTACTCATCTTTCCTCCCTGCGGTTGAACACGGATTCGTGGACCTGTCGCTCAGGACCCGCTGTCCGTCCGAGCAGTGGCCTCACCCGCTCCTGTTCCGTGGTCGAAGTAGTTCGACAGCTTCCCTCTCAGGAACAGGCGCGCTCTGTGAAGTCTCGACTTCACCGCAGGGATGGAGAGCCCCAACGCATCCGCGGTATCGTTCGTCGAGAGACCGTGCACGTCTCGCATGAGGAAGACGATGCGGTTGTCCGGATCAAGCTCGTTGACGTGCCGCACGAGCACGTCGGAGAGCTCGTTGTTCATCACGTCGGCGCGGGGATCGGTCGTCCAGTCGGCCAGGTCCCTGCTGACGTCGCCCTCCTCCAGCTCGACCGGCCGGTCCAGGGAAACGGTGTCGAGCTTCTTCTTGCGAATCCTCATCAGGCTTTCGTTGTAGGCGATACGGTAGAGCCACGTGGAGAACCGCGCTTCCTCGCGGAACCCCGGCAGCGCCTTGAACGCCTTTATGAACACCTCCTGAAGGCAGTCCTCGGCGTCCTCTTGATTCCCGAGCATCTTGAGACACAGGCCGTAGATCTTGGCCTCATTCCGCTCCACGAGCTCCCCGAACGCGTCGGCGTCTCCCGCCTTGGCGCTCCGGACGAGTTCGGCATCGGAGGGAAGCTTCTGGGCCGTCATGTGTGCTCCGAGGACGTGAACGAGTGAAGAGAGAGCGGGCTACCACCGGCTGCAGCGCCCGGTGGTCAATACCAGTCGCCGCCGAGCGAGCGCGTTCCGAATTCCTCGCGCGCGATCTGGGCGACGAGTCGGGGCACCGCCTCCTCGGCGGCGTCCGACTCGATCGTGGTTCCCAGGCTCTCGCCGAGTTCTATCGCGTAGATGGATATTTCCAGAGGTACACCGATGCTCTTCGAGCCTTCCAGGTGAACGGTCGCGCGATACTCCGTGTCTCCCGACCCCTGAGATCGAGGAATCAGATCGAGGTCAGACAGCCCCAGTTTTCTGAGTTCCCTGACGTCGCCTTCGCCGCTCCTGATGCAGTCGACCACCACGACCTTGTCATACCCCGCCGCGATGTCGAAGAGGTCCATCGCGACATCGTACGCCTCCACGATGTCGACATCCGGATCCGCGAGCATGGCGTGCAGGCCGCGCGCCACTTCCAACCCGACACGCCGGCCCTCGAACCCCCGGCTCCCGAGCCCCAGGATAAGAGTCCTCATCGTCCTCGCCCTTCCCGTGTAACACGCCCGCGCCTGTTGACTACGCCAAGAGTCCTATCTTCCTCCCCACCGTCGCGGGGCGTCTGTACTCCGGCAGCAGCATCGGCGATGAACTCGTCGGCTCGATGCCGGCCGCTTTCAGGGCCGAGTGGTAATCCTTCAGGTGGTCAAGGCCGAGACCGTGGGTGGTCTTCATGCCGGCCGCCCGAGCCGCAGCGGCCGCTCCGGCCCTCC
>DAOWER010000015.1 GCA_030638405.1 Candidatus Eiseniibacteriota bacterium
GACGCCTACGGCTACTACGCGTACGACCGCGCGGACTCGGCCTACGGGCCTGCGCCCGGCTTCGACTGGTACGACATCGCTCCCCCTGGCCCGGGGAACATCATCAGCGCGATAACCGACGAGGACGCCGGCGTCACGACGATGGGAACATTCTTCCCCATCAGATACTACGGCACGCCCTACTCCCTCATCACCGTCAACTCGAACGGGTTCCTGGCGGCGGGCTCGACGGACTACCGATTCGGAGACAACTCGCCTATTCCCGACACGCACGGACCGCCGAACATGATCGCGCCATTTTGGGACGATCTCGACCCGTCCGCAGGCGGAGACATCTACTCGTGGATGGACTTCGCCAATCACCGGCTCATCTTCCAGTTCGACGAGGTGCCCATCTGGAACACCTCCAGCACGCAGACGTTCCAGGTGATCTTCTGCGATGAGAACTACTACCCGACACCGACCAACGACACACAGATCCTGTTCCTGTACGAGACCGTGTCGATGCCCTACGGCTGCACGGTCGGGATAGAGAACCTGCTTCAGGATGACGGCATCCAGTGGTTGAACGACTCCGCCTACTCGCCGCACGCCGCTCCCATCGAGAACGGCGCGGCAATCCTCTTCACGACCGAGGAGCCTGCCGACCCCGATGTCACGTGGCTGGTCCTGACCGACAGCTCCATCGATGACAGCGCGGGAGGCAACGGTGACGGGATCCCGCAGAGCGGTGAGACCATCGAGCTAACGGTCGAGTTCTCGAGCGAGGGCGGGACGAGCGCGGAGGACGTCTCCGTGCTTCTGTCCTCCGGAGAGAGCACGCTGTCCGTCGTGGACAGCACGGCCGCGATACCCGACATCCCGGCAGGCGGCTCCGGGAGCAACTCCGACCCACTGACGTTCGTCGTCTCGGAGACCGTCACCGACTCGGTCGCCACACTGTGGGCCAGGGTCACGGCCAACGGCGGGGCCTACACCGGCGCAGGCAGGATCGACATCCACATGGAGCTGACCGCAACCGGAATCGAGGACGACCCGGTGGCCTCCGTCTTCAGCCTGCGCCCCGGATACCCGAATCCGTTCGCCGCCGACACGCGCCTGCAGCTGACGCTTCCGACGCGTGAGCGCGTGGTGGCGCGGGTCTACAGCCCGGCGGGACGCCTGGTGAAGACACTGGTCGACTCGGCGCTGCCGGCTGGCGAGCACTTCGTGCCGTGGGACGGCACCGACGAGAGAGGCAACCGCGTCGCCAGCGGCGTCTACTTCATCTCTGCCGAGGCAGGCCTGGACCGCGCGGCGCGGAAGGTCGTGCTGCTCAGATAGTCCCGCGGTGACGACAGGAGCCTCCGGCGCCAGCGTCGCTCTGCGGCCATCGCGGGAAAGGGGCATTAGGGGGATGGCAGCTGCGAAGCGCGGAGCGCGTACCGGCGTGATTCTGGCCGCCTTGGCCGCGGTGACCCTCTGCTCGTGGAGCGCGACTCGTCTGACGGCCGCGCCCGCGGACTGGACCGAACCCACGCCGTCGCGTGGCATGGTCCGCCCGACCGAACCCACAGTCGAGATTACCGAGAGCGGCAGCGGGAGCGTCTCGCTGCTGTTCCGTTGTGAGCCGGACGCCAGGACGGGCGAGCTGTCCGTCCTCGTGAGGGTACCGGACACGGGTGCGATCGAGACGGAGATCGGTTCCGTCGAGCCGGCGACGCTCCGCGCGAACGATCGGATCGATGTGTCCGAGCCGGCGATAATGCGGGACCTCAGAGTCGTCCGGGTCACGTTCACGCCCGGCGGTCCGGGCGCGGACCCCGACGCATACGCGCGTTCTCTCGAGCTCACAATCCGCGCATCGAAGCAGCCTGGCGTGAACGAGAAACACCGCCACCTCCCCTACGTCTCCCCCGCCTTCCGCCGCATCTACCGCAGCACTGTGCTCAACTACGACGACGAAGCGGATGCCGCTCTCCTTCGGCACGCGGCTTCTCAGCGGGAGGGTAGAGAACTCCAGTTCGGAGGGCGCTACCTCGTCATCACGTGGGGCGCGTTCGAAGAGACAGTGCGGCCGCTCGTCGAGTGGAAGCACGCCAAGGGCGTGCAGGCGAAGCTGGCCACCCTTGGGGAGACGGGGTCAACGGCGGAGGACATCAGGACATACATAGAGACGGCCTACAACACGTGGACCGTGCCGCCTGAGTTCGTTCTGTTGGTCGGCGACACGGAGCAAGTGCCGGCACACAACGGGCTCACGCACACGGACAACTACTACGCGGCGATCGAGGGCTTCGACTATCTTGCCGACATCATGGTCGGGCGGCTGTCCGCCGACACCCCGGGCGAGTGCGCCACGGAAGTAGCCAAGATCCTCGGGTACGAGAGAACGCCGCTCGAAGGAGACCCGAACTGGCCCGCCTCAGCCACTCTGATGATCGCCGATGACTTCGACGACGGAGACTGGGTCTACTACGACAACACCTGGTTCATCTACGACCTCATGGGCTCCGCCGGATTCGCCCCGATAGACACGCTGTTCAGGAGGAACCCTGTCTCAACGAACGATGTCTACGCGTCGGTGAACGCAGGCAGGGGATTCCTCAACTTCCGTGGCCAGGCGCTCTTCAACTGGAACCCTCCATTCAACATCGACCCCGAACTCACGTTGAGCGGATGGCGGCTTCCGGTCGTCGTCTCCGCGACGTGCGGCACGGGCGTCTACAACAACGACGGCTACATCTGCGAGAGGTGGGTCCGTGCCGGGACCGCCGCGGACCCCGCAGGGGGTGTCGCGTTCTTCGGCTCGAACACGATCATCGGGGCAAGCGTGCAGCTCTCGCTCAGGAGAGGCTACGTGGACGTGGGCTTCATGGCGAACGCGTTCTCGGAGGACGGACTCACGCTCGGCGAGGCCTGTCTGGCGGGGAAACTCAATCTCTACGAGAGCGACGAGAACGAGCTGGAGTACCAGGCCTGGAATCTGCTGGGCGACCCGGAACTCAACCTGTGGACGGACGCGCCCACAGAGCTCTCGGTGCTTCACGACGAGGCCGTTCCGGTCGGTCCCTCCGACCTCGCTGTGACGGTTCTCAAGGATGGGGCGATTCTCGAGGGCGCGCTCGCGGCATGCGTCAAGGGCGACCAGGTCTACGTCTGGGGGTACACCGACGAGTCCGGCGTCGTCATACTACCCATCTCGCCGACGGCAGCCGGCACTCTCGCGGTGACCGTGACGTTCAGAAACGCCGTCCCGCACGAAGGTTCGGTGCTGGTCGTCGACGGAGGGCCGTTCATCTCCCAGTCCGACATCCTGATCGACGACAGCACGGGAGGCAACGGGGACGGCCTTCTGAGCCCCGGCGAGTCGGCTGAAGTCTGGGTCGAACTCACCAACATGGGCACCGAAACGGCCCCCGGTCTTGCGGCGGTGTTCCGCACCGGCGCCACCGGCGTGAGCGTCGCGGACAGCACCTCGTTCTACGGCGACCTGCCGCCCGACTCGACGGCGTGGGGACGGGACCCGTTCTCGCTCGCCGTATCACCGGACGTGCCGGAATGGTACGTCGTGACCTATTCGCTGGCGCTGGCGTACGGAGGCACGACACGAGTGATCAACCCACCTGCCATTGAGATCGCCGAAGGGCGCCTCTTCTTCTCCTCGGCAGCTGTCGAGGACGGCGCGCCCGGCGGCAACGGGGACGCGATCCCTGAATCCGGCGAGACCATCGGGCTCACGGTCACGCTGGTGAACGACGGCGAGTGCGATCTGACATCGGTCGGGGGCATCCTGACGACAACCGACTCCTACGTCGCGGTGACATCCGGTGGTGCCGCCTTCACCGACGCCGGCGCCGGGTCGTTCTGCGACAATCAGGATCTTCCTTTCATAGTCTCGATCTCCCCGGCCGCCCCGGGCGGCCACGTCGCACCGCTCTCGCTCGCCGTGACCGCGACGGGCCACTCCTACTCGTACTCGAAGGTGGTCGACTTCGACATCGTCATCTCGGGCACGTCGCCGGCCATGCCCACGGGACCCGACGCATACGGATACTACGCGTACGACGTGAGCGATTCGGCCTACGGCTCGGCCCCGACGTTCGAGTGGGTGGACATCGCTCCACCGGGCCCCGGGGTCATCATCGAGGAGATCACCAACGCCGACGCCGCCACCACGACGGTCGGCACGTTCTTCGACTTCGGGTACTACGGCGTCGACTACGACCAGGTCTCCATTTGCTCGAACGGTTTCGTCGCTGTCGGCCTCAGCGACTATCGATTCGGGGACAACTCGCCGATCCCGGACACGCACGGCCCGCCGAACATGATCGCCCCATTCTGGGACGACCTCGACCCCTCGGCCGGCGGAGACATCTACAAGTGGTTCGACGTGCCCAACCACCGCTGGATCATACAGTTCGACGAGGTGCTGCATTGGGGTTCCACCGACAGCGAGACGTTCCAGGTCATCATCATGGATCCCGCCTACTACCCGACTCCCACGGGCGACTGCCCCATTCTCATCCAGTACGAGACCGTCACGGCTCCGGATCAGTGCACGGTCGGCATCGAAAATCTCTACCAGACCGACGGGCTCGAGTGCCTCTACGACGGTTCCTACGGTACGAGCGTGGCGCCCATAGCTGCCGGTTCGGCGATTCTGTTCACGACGGTACCGCCATCCGATCCGATGGTGCCGTGGCTCGTCCTGGGCGACGTCGTCTTCGATGACGCGGGCGGAGGAAACGGCGACGGCAAGCCGCGGCCCGGTGAGACCATCACGCTGGCTCTTGAGTTCAGCAACAACGGCGGCGGCGACGCAGAGGATGTCTCCGTCCTCCTGTCCTCCGGAGAGACAGTGCTCTCCGTCGTAGACAGCACGGCCACGATGCCCGACATCCCGGCAGGCAGCTCCGGGAGCAACTCCGACCCACTGACATTCGTCGTCTCGGAGACCGTCGGCGACACGGTCGCCACACTGTGGGCCAGGGTCACAGCCAACGGCGGGGCCTACACCGGCGCCGGGAGAATCGACGTACACATAGACCTGACCGCAACCGGAATCGAGGACGACCCGGTGGCCTCCGTCTTCAGCCTGCGGCCGGGCCGCCCGAACCCGTTCGCCGCCGACACGCGCCTGCAGCTGACGCTTCCGACGCGTGAGCGCGTGGTGGCGCGGGTCTACAGCCCGGCGGGACGCCTGGTGAAGACACTGATCGACTCGGCGCTGCCGGCTGGCGAGCACTTCGTGCCGTGGGACGGCACCGACGAGAGAGGCAACCGCGTCGCCAGCGGCGTCTACTTCATCTCTGCCGAGGCTGGCGTTGACCGCGCGGCGCGGAAGGTCGTGCTGCTGAGGTAACCCCGATGAAACACGGTTGCGGCTGACCGTAGTGTCGCGGGCTGTGCGGAATCCATTCGCCGACCCGCGACGTACGTACGACGAGCATAAACCTGAGCCGCTTGACCCGCGTCCAAACTGATGGGATAATTGAACTGCCCCCCCAACGTTTACTGCGCGCCGGCCACAGCCGGGACACGGAGGACGTCATGCGACGTTTGGTCGCCACGGCGCTTGCCGCCACGCTCTGCCTGCCGCTCGCGGCCGGCGTGCACCCGCAGTCATCTGCAGGTGCGCGTCCCGCCCACGCATCTTCTCAGGACCGGCCGGCGGTCGAGCTTGTCTCCGAATCGCGCGTCCGAACCGTGATCCGCTTCACGGCCGGTGCCGGTCTACACGAGGTATCGACGCTCATCCGCGTGCCGGACGAGGGCGCCGTCGGGGTCGAGGTGACGGACGTGGAACTGCTCGGGCCGGACGGCGAGTCCGCAGCGCGTGCGGACGTCGACGCCGAAGGCGTGGTGACCGTCTCAAGCCCGTCCATCATGCGCGACCTGAGAATCGTCAGGGTGACGTTCACACCCGCCGGGCTGTCACTTCCGCCGGGCGCCACAGCCGCCGCGGCGACCGTAGCCGTGACGGCGACGTCCGCGCCGGGCATCAACGAGAGACACACGCGTCACCGCACGCACTCCCCCGCCTTCCGCCGGATCTACGAGAGCATGATCCTGAACTACAGCGCCGACGACGAGAACGCGGAGGCGTTGAGCGCCGCCGGCCACGGATCCCGCAGGAGCTCCGGAGACGACCCGGGTTCAAGTGATGGTCCGGACCGCGGAGACGACCGGGAACTCGTCGGCTCCCGCTACCTCATCATCAGCGACGCTACGCTGGCCGGAGAGGCGGACTCCCTCGTCGCGTGGAAAGCGACCAAGGGGCTCCTGCCGATGGTGGTGCCGCCGCCCGGTGTCGTGTGGGGTCGCTACGAGCTGAGGGAGTACATATACGCCGCATACCACACGTGGGACGTCCCACCCGAGTTCGTGCTGATCCTGGGCGACACCGAACTCGTCCCGACGGGCGGCGGGACGCCGAAGAGCGACAACTACTTCGCGTGCGTCGACGGAGACGACTATCTGCTGGACATCCTCGTGGGGCGGCTCCCGGCCGCGAACGCGAGCCAGTGCAGAACGATGATCGCCAAGACCCTGAGCTACGACAGGCCGTGGATACACGGGGACTCCGACTGGCCCCTGAGCGGGACGCTCCTGCTCCGCGAGGACAACGACGGGTCCGGCTCGGACGAGATCTACTACGCGAACACCTGGTTCGCCTACGACCTGATGGAGGAGGCGGGCTTCTCGCCCATCGACACGCTTTTCGCGGGGAACAACGCCACGGCCAATCAGGTCATAGAGTCGCTCAGCGCGGGCAGGGGTTTCGTCAACTACAGAGGCGTGTCCGGGGACTACTGGGCGGCGCCGTTCAACATCTGGCCCGGGGACGTGGAGTGCGGATGGGAGCTTCCGGTCGTCATCTCCGCAACCTGCCTGAGCGGCGACTACTACGAGGACAGCGCCATCTGCGAAGCCTTCCTGCGGGCCGGCGACGAGTGGGAGCCACGGGGGGCCGCCGCCTTCTTCGGCACGAGCACGGCCGGAGCTGACGTGAGCCTCTCCGTGAAGCGAGGCTACGTCGACGAGGGCTTCTTTGCCGGGGCCTTCGGCCAGGGGCGCACGCTGGGCGAGGCCTGCGCGGCGGCGAAGCTCAATCTCTATCTTCACCTCGACGACAGAGAGGAGTATGAAGGATGGAATCTCCTGGGCGACCCGGAGCTTTCCGTGTGGACGGCGCCTCTCTCCCAGCTCGTCGTCGAGTAC
>DAOWER010000152.1 GCA_030638405.1 Candidatus Eiseniibacteriota bacterium
CTCCCTTGCAGTGCTCCGCTCCGGCGGGGACGCCTCCATATGAGCTCAGACCCCGTACCGCTCCCTGAGCCGGGGGAGCTTGAATACCAGCCCGGAGCACATCGTGAAGAGCGCGACCGCCCCGAGGATCGCGACCAGGCGCAGTACGTTCATGCGGTCCTCCTGACGCGGTGGTCGCGGACGACGTGCCAGAGCATCTCGTACAGGATCTCACGCGTCTCGGTGTAGCAGACGGAACGCCGGGCGTCCATCTACGTTTTGCGCTCTTTCTTCTTAGCGGCCGGAAAGAGGATGTTGTTGAGGATCAGGCGGTAGCCCGGGGAGCTCTTGTGCATGGAGAGAATCGTCGGTGGGTCGCCCACGAGATGACGGTAGTCCTCGGGGTCGTGTCCGCCCAGGAAGGTGAAGGTGCCGCGACCGAGGTTGCCGTGGACGTACTTCACCTCGTCCTGGCCAGCGTAATCGCCCAGCACGGTAACGTGCTGCTTGACCAGGCTGCGCCTGTAGCTGGTCGTCTGGCCCATGAACCCTTTGACCACGTTGACGTGGCACTGCGTCAGCATGGTGGGCACCGGGTCGTGCTTGGCCGCGAACTCGAACAGCGTGAAGTAGTCGATCTCCTCGGGACGGAGGGCGGCGACCTCGGTCATGTCGATGTCCGAGAACTCGTAGACGTTGGGGCTGGGTATCAGCCTGAAGTCCGTGAACGCGAGCGACCTCGAGTAGTCCAGCTTGACCTGGTAGCCGGGCTCCGGAGGGGTCCCGTCGAACGGAGCGTCGACGATGTCCACCCCCGTCGCGGCCAGCGCGATGTCGAAGCTGTCTGTGGCGGAGCACATCGCAAAGAGGAACCCGCCGCGCCGCACGTATTCCCTGATCTCTCGCGCGCTGGCGCTCTTGTGCGCTGAGACCGACGGGAAACCCTGTTCGCGGGCGAGGCGCTCGTAGTAGGCCTTCTGCTCCTTGTACCAGTCGGCGTTTCGGAACGACGCGTGGAACTTCCCGTACTGGCCCGTGAAATCCTCGTGGTGCAGGTGGAGCCAGTCGTAGGTTTCGAGCGCGCCCGCCTGGACCTCCGCATCCCAGATTATCGTGTAGGGGATCTCGGCGTACTCCAGAGCAAGCATCACCGCATCGTCCCATGGCTGGATATTGTCGGGAGCGTAGAGCGCGATTGCCGGTGCCTTCTCGAGGAGGACGACCTCCATGTTCTCCTCCTCGATCTGCCGGTAGGCCTGAGCAAGCGTCGCCCCGTCGGGCTCGTCCCACGCCACGCCGCGGTACCGGCACTCCGACCGTACGTCATCGAGCCCGTCCAAGATCAGGAAGGACCCGCCTCGGTAGTTCAGAAGCCACTCTACGCGGTATCCCTTCTCGATGGCCCAGTAGGCGACGCCGTACGACTTGAGATGATCGGTCTGGGTGAGGTCCATCGGGATCAGGGCCACAGCGTGCGCCGCCGCGCACGAGAGCAGGAGCGTCGCGGCGCAGAGGGCCACAACGACCAGGGCAACACGGGTTCGTCTCACTCCTCGATCCCCTCCCCTCGTCTCAACCGGTCAAGCTTCCGCCTCGCCTCGCCCGAGAGGATGTTGGGCGGAAGGTCCTCGAGGATGGCCAGATACCGGTCCATGGCTTCACGTTCCCGTCCCATCTTCACGAAGAGGATGTCGCCCGCCCTCATCATGGCCTCCGCGCGGGCGGTGATCCCCTCGGACTCGTTGATGATGCGATCGTAATAGGCGATGGCCTGCCTCGGCTCGTCGGCGACAGTCGCGGCGGCGCCCAGCAACAGAAGCGCTTCCGTTTCGACTGCGGCGCCGGTGCGCGCGCTCGAGAGCGTCTCAAGCTGCTCGCGCGACGACTCGTCGTCACCCCTGATCCTGTCGGCGTGGGCGTCGGCCAGAAGGTTGACCGGCTCGACGTCGCCCGCCTCCTGTGCGTTCGCTATCACCAGCATGAGCCGCAGCGCGTCGTTGACGAGAGTTCCGGCCGCGTCGGCCTCGACCATCACCTTGAACTCCTCGACGGCCCTTGTGTGGTCGTGCTTCAGGAAGGAAATGAAGCCCAGCGCGAACATCGCGCTCTCACGGGTCTCGTTGGGAACGTCGTCGCGTGTCAGCCCCGCCGACCGCTCGTACGCCTCGTCGAGCCGCCCTTGCTTCATGTAGGCGTCCACCTCGATGAGGGTCGCCTCATTGTCCATCCTGCGTGCTCGCTCGCCGAACCGCTCGCGGAGTTCCGCGACCGTTGCCAGCGCGGCGCTCGGGTCCTTGAGCACATCCAGCTCGACCCTTGCCGTCTCGAAGAGCGCCCGGGCTCCCATGGACGAGCCATCGAACGCGTCGGCGACGGACCTGAGTTCGAGGACCGCCCCCGCGGCGTCACCCTCCTCCGCGAGGAGGCCCGCGGCGGCGGTGCCGGCACGGGCTGCGCCCGACGTGCCTGGGTGGCGCTCAACCACCATCAGATACGCCTCGCGTGCCTGCCCATCGAGCCCCTCGTCTTTGAGTATCGCGGCATATTCCAGAAGCTCCGAGCCCTGCCCTCCGGCGACATCGTCGGCCCGGAGGAACGCTTCGAGCGCCCGCTCGGGCAGGCCCAGTACCAAATAGACGCTGCCGGCGAGGCCGAGCTCCTCCACGGTAGCATCCTCTTCGCCGGCGCTCGTTGTCATCTTCGATCGAACCTCGCCGCGTTCGGCTCCTTCCTCCAGCATAAGCTCGATGCGATTGGTCGCCCAAGAGACGGCGCCGCCGTGATGATTGACAGTGACGAAGCACTCGTCGATCGCGGTATCGAAATCGCCGAGAGCGGTGTAGACGGACGTCAACTCCTGACTGAAGAGCGATTCGCTGCGGAACGCGTCCCGGCCGGCCATGAACGTCTCCAGGGCCTGCTCGTACATCCTGTGCCTGATCTCGAGCGTTCCGATCTCGGAGTAGCGACCCGCGTCGGTCGGACCGTCCACGAGCGCCTCCGACCAGAGCTCGTGCGCCCGGTCGTGGTTGCCCGCTTTCGCGTAAGCCAGGCCCAGTTCCATCTTCACCTGCGTGTCCTGCGGACGCTCCTCGAGCCTGCGCTCGAGCATGGGTATCAGCGCTTCCTCCTCCATGCCGGCGGACGAGTAGAGCCGGACCAGTCCCCAGAACGCGCGGTCGTTGCCCGGGTCCTCCCGGAGGACCTCCGTGTATATCCGTATCGCCTCGTCTACCGACCCGACCGCGGCCGCCTGCCGCGCACGCTGGACCTTTCTCTCGGCGGGGGTCTCGTCTTCGGCGGGGACAGCGAACGCACCGGCCGGTGCCCCCAGCGTCAGAGCGAGCGCGAGGACGAGCGCCGTGATGCGGGAGAGCCCGAGTGTCGGCATCATGGCGCCACCTCCCCGTCGCCCGATGACCCACCGTCCGGCCCCGCTCCCTCGGGTCGGATGCCGCCCGGCGCCGCGCCTTCACCGGGCGTCCCTTTCTCGCCAGCGACATCGCTTGTGAGCGCCTGGAAGTACGCACGTATCAGCTCGCGGTACTCCGACGGGTACCCGCGCTGCATTGCCCTCAAGAGGTCCTCCCGAAGCTCCTGCCTGACTCGCTCGACGTCTTCTGCCAGCTGCCCGGGTCCGGTCCGCGCATAGCGGTCCGCGGTCTCGGAGGTCCGCTCGCGCGTGTAGTCGCGCCGCCTGAGCGACCTCTGAGCGTCGAGCAGACGCGAGAGGATTCGCTTCTGCCTGTCGACGGTCTCCTGTGACGCCCCGCTCCGCTCCATCGCCTCCAGGGCTCTTTCCATTTCCTCGACGGTGTCGTCCAGCCTTCCCAGGATCTCCCTGCGGTCCCCGAACTCCTCGGCGAGCCTCCTCGCCTCCTCCAGGATGCGCTCCTGCCGGCCCCTCATCTCGGCGAGCTGCCGTTCAAGCCCCGCGCTCATCCCGAGCTGCTCCATCTGCCGGCGAAGCTCCTCGGTCATGTCGTTCAGTTGAGACTGCTGCTCGCCCATTCGGCGAAGCTGCTGCATCAGCTGGTCCATCGCCCCGCCGGCGGAGCCGGACGAGCTCTGGTTCGAGGTCAGAAGTCTCACGATGAGAGCGTTCACGCTGCCGAGCGCCGAGCGCGCCTCCTTGTATCCGGCCGCGGAACCTCCGTCGGCGATGTGCGAGGCGGCCCGGGTCATGGTCATCTGGACGAACCCGAAGGAGCGGTAGATGCCCGGGTCGATGACGAAGGAGTCCTTGGAGACCTGGAACATGCGGTTCGCTATCGCGGACATCGCCTCGACGAGATCGGCCTCCTTCGCAACGAGTCGCACCAACTCATCACGTGGGATCCTCCGGCGGTCGGCGACGGCCTTCACCACCGCTTCCTGCTCGGCCGATACGCCCAGGAGCTCATCGATGGCACGGAGCGTCGCGGCCCGGTCACGGTTCTGCAGGCTGCAGGACATGCCGCCCTGGCACGACGAGAGTCTGGTGAAGAGGGTCAGAAGATCGTTGGACGCCGACTGGCACATCTCGGCGGCCTCGGATGGACTGTTCTCGGAAAGCTTCGACCGTGCCTGCTCCATCTTCTCCGATAATTGACAGGCCTCCATCTCGGCCGCGGCCGCGGCCATCTCACTCGCCGCCGCCGGGTCGACCTTGCCCATCTCCTCGATCGCTCGTTCGAGGTCGGCCCTGAGTTTCTCAACCTCCGCCTGCAGCTTCTCCTGCTCCTCCGCCAGCGCCTCGCACTCCGAATCACTCGAGGACTGTTCTGCCTCGCGCGCCAGCTGCTCTTCCCGCGCCGCGAGATCCTCCGCGCGGTCGGCGACGTCCGCAAGCTGCTGTTCCGCCTTGGCGCGCCTCAGGAGGTTCAGCGTCTGCTCCAAGCGTTTGAGGTAGTCGTCCTGCGTTATTGAGAGGTCCTCCATGGCCTCGCTGACGTCCTCGGGCCGCACCTGCTCCATGGCCTCGCGAATCGCCTTGAGGAGTTCTCTCATCTCCTCGGTCGCCACCTCTTCGAGGAGCCGCTGTATCTCTTCGACCTTCTCGATGGTCTCGATAGTGATGCGGTCGGTCTCGCTCATGGAATCGGAGAGGTCGCCCAGGCGGTCCGCCATCCTGACGACGTCGTCCGCGAGCTCCGCTTGGCGCTCCAGCGCACCTTCGACCCGCTCTTCGTCTTGCCAGTCGATCTCGGGTTCGCTTCTGACGTCCTCCTGCATGTCCTCGAACTGCTCCCTGAGCATCTGTTGCTCCTCGAGCAGCTCACCCAACTCGTACGCGATATCATCGTGCTCGCTCTGGACGTCGCTGTAGAGCTCCGACATCGACGGGAAGCGCACAACGTAGCTCTCGCTTCGGGACGACTTCGGGCCGGTCACCTGGTCGTTGTCCGTGACCTCCGCGTAGTAGACGAGCGAGCGCCCCGGAAGGAGGCCGGTTTCCGAGAGGTCCCAGGCGGTCTCGCGCGACAGCTCACGGGGGCCGCTCACACCCGGCTCCTCCAACCTGACGATTCCCTCCTCTGACGAGCCCTCGAGCGAGTACCGGAGCGATAGCGCAGAGATGCCGTAGTCGTCGACGGCCGACATGACGACGGGAAGCACCATGCCGCGAGGGGCCTCTCTGTCCTCTCCCGGCTCGACGATCCTCACCAGTGGGCGTTCGTCGCGGATGGCCACGATGGAGTAGACGGGCGGGTCCGGGTTCGTGAGACCGTCCGTGTCCTCAATCTCAATGGAGTAGCCGCCGTCACCGCGGACAGCGATCGTCGCCTCGAACGAGCGGGGCCCAAGCTGCGACATGGGGATCCGCTCGCTTCCCTCGAGCAGAAGCTCGGCCCGCGTGAGAGGTTTGCTCGCCGTGACCGTGACGGTGACGTTCGTGCCCCCAAGGGCCGTGATGTCGCCGTTGTTCTCGTCTACGGTTCGGTGAAGAAGTCCGCTGTACCGAGGGAAGCGGTAGTCCAGGCGGATGCTTGTCACGAAGGGGCGCTCCACGACGCGGACCGAGAATACCGGCGAGCTCGCATCGCCAGCCTCCACCGAATATGTCAGGTCGCTTCTCACATCAGAGAGCCGCGCGCGGAAGCCGAACGACGTCTGCCCGACGGCCATGACCTCCATCGGCGCCATCCCTATCCTCGACGGGCGCTCGTCGTCGAACTCGAACACCAGCTCGGGCAGGGCTCTGTAGGGTCCCTCCAGATTCGCGATGACGTTGAGATCGTCGCCCGCGATGAGCGTGACGTCGCCGGGCTTCACATCTATGCGGACAGCCGGCGCCTCTGGCACGTCGAGCGGACGGGTCAGTCGCGCCAGCGCGGGTCCGAGGCGCGCGCCGAGCGCCACCATCCCCGCGGCGGCGACCAGGAGCACGGCGACCGCGACCCTGATAGTCCGCCGCGTGCTTCGCGGTCGGGGCGCGATGCGGAAGTTGACCCCGGCCGCTTCCGTGACCGTTCGCAGTATCAGCGCGTCGATGAGCTCGACCGAATAGCCGTGGCGCCCCGTCCCGCGCTTGTCCCAGAGCTCGGCGGACGACTCCAGCCGCTCCCCCAGCTCCGGAAGCCGCTCCTCGATCTTCGCGGCGAGCTCCACGGCGTCGACAGGACGAGTAAGTGCGCGAACCACCCACAGTAGGGCTCCGACAATGAGCAGGACCAGAGCAACGGCGAGCCACGCGACTCGGACGACCGGCGGCAGAACTACCAGCGCCTCCAGAGCGACCAACGCCGCCAGCGCGCCGACGATGACCGCTGTGAGCCGCACCAGCCCTACGGCGGCCGTCTGCCTCTTCCAACGCTCGCCCGCCGCTTTGATGCGACGCACCAGCTCTTTGTGGCCGTGCTCTGAGCTTTGCGTTGTCACCTTCGCCTCTTCCGGTACCGTTTCTTGGCATCGCGGCGGCGTCGCGCAGCGTCCGCCCGATGTGTCGCGCCGCCAGACGTGCCGCGCCGGTGGCGCGGACGTCAGTTCGAGAGCGCGTAGACCACGATGTTGATGCCCATTCTCAGGGCGGCCTCATGCTTCTCGGGCGGGTCGTTGTGAACCTCGGCGTCCTCGAGACCGTCGCCGATGTCCGTGTTGAAGCTGTAGAACACCACGAGGCGCCCGTCCAGAAACGCGCCGTAGCCGTGCGGCGGACCCCCATCGTGCTCGTGGATCTTCGGGAGCCCCTCGGGAAACTCGTAGAACGAGTGGTAGATCTCGTGATCGAACGGCAGCTCGACGAGCGGGGACCCCGGGAGCACGCGGTCCAACTGCGCGCGGAAGTGCCGGTCCATCCCGTAGTTGTCGTCGGCCCAGAGAAACCCGCCGCGCTCGAAGTACTCGCGCAAGGCAGCGACTTCATCGGCCGCGAAGGCGACCCGGCCGTGTCCCGTCATGTGGATCATCGGGTGGAGGAAGAGCTCGTCGTCATCGGGCGCCACTGTGGCCGGTCTCTCCGCCACGTCCAGATCAGTGCGGCTCGAGACCGCCGCGAGCAGGTTGGGCAGCGCGGTCGGATTGGCGTACCAGTCACCTCCCCCGCGATACTTGAGCTGGGCGATGGTGAAGCCCCCCGTCAGGTCCGCACCCGAACAGCTCTCCGTCGAAACGGCCCCTGCCAGCAGGACCAGGAAGAGAACGAGGAGCGAGCCGGTGAGTGGGTTACGATGCATGATTCTCCTGCCTCCACGACGGCGTCTCATCGCCACGATCCCTCACATGAATAGACGCGCCCGGACCGGGAGCGTTCACCGCGAATCCCGCCACGCTTCCATCTGTTTCATTCTAACCTCCACCGGCGTCGCGGACAATGCGGCACGACGGGCGGTTGTGGCCGCCCCTTCACGTCCCAGGAGGTGCCGGGGCCGCTACGTGGGGGGAGTCTAGGCGTGGTCCTGCTTGCCGATCTCACCGGCCTTCGTCAGTCCGATTCTCGTCAGCACGGGTCCCACGATCTCGAAGATCACACTGGTGGCGGTGATGACCGTTATGATGGCCGCTCCGATTACCAGCGGGTCGTAGGCCAGGCGACTCACGTCGGGGTGCGCTGCGGCGTACCGTGACACGGCCGCCGCGACTTCCGGAGCGCGCGCCATCTGCGAGAACTCGGTGCTGATGATCAGGGACAGCCCGATGGCAACCCCGGCCTGAGAGAGAATTCCCAGACCAATCCACTTCACGATCTTCTTCTCCATTCGCCCGATCATCCCACCCAGCCTCGCGCCACCCATCAGGCCGGCGGAGCGCGCCAGGATGTAGACCACACCCACAACGCCGAGCTTCGGCAGTTCCGACAGCTGGAGGTGGGCACCGGCCAGACAGAAGAAGAAGATGAAGAGCAGGGGCATTATCTCTCTGAGTGGATCGGTGGCCTTCCGCACGAAACCCTCTCGTCGCGTGTTCGAGAGCACGAACCCGGCCGCCATGTTGGTCAGGATCAGCGAGAGCCCGAAGTGAATCGAGATACCCGTCGCGAGCAGGACTGTTCCGAAGGCCATGATCAGCATGTCGCGCCCAGCGTGCAGCTTGCGGACCAGCAGGCAGAAGACGAAACCGAGCACCGCTCCGACAAGGAGGCTACCGACTATCTCGAGCGACGGTTCCCGCATCGCCGCGAAGACGTTCTCGTTCGTCGAGATCACACCCAGCGTGCTGCCCAGCAGAATCTTTCTCGCGAGCGCGGCCGCGAACCCGAAGATGAGTATGGCCAGTCCGTCATCGAATCCAACAACCGCGTAGAGGGCGGTTGTCAGGTTCCCCTTGGCCTTATACTCCTGGATCACCGCGACCGTCCCGGCCGGAGCGCTGGCTGGCGCCACCCCACCGAAGAGGAGGGCGACGGGCACGCTTCTTGTGATCAGGTAGACGACAAAGAACACGAGGAAGAACGCGGCCAGCGATTCCGCGAGTATGACCGAGACGATGCCCTTGCCGAGATGCCGGAGCGCCCGCAGGTTCAATTCGGCCCCAATACTGAAGGCGACGAATCCGAGAGCTATCTCTGTCAGGAAGGTGAGCGACTCCAGGTTGCCTTCATAAAAGAATCCGAGCACCGACGGCCCGAGCAGCACACCCAGAATCATGAACCCAATGAGGGATGGCAGTCGCGCTACCTTGGCCGCGCGACCGAAGTAGAATCCAGCGATCGCAACGATCCCGAGGAGCAGGAGCGGCTCACCCCTGAGAATCTCGTGCATCTACGCTCTCCCGAGCCGGGACGTCACGTTGTCAGCGACCCTCCGCTGAAGAAGACGTCCTGTACGGTCACGAGGACGCTGTCGCTCTTCGAAAGCGGGCCGGCTATGGCCTCGATACGCCTTACGAGCTCGTTGGTCATCCGCTTCCGCGCCAGTGAGATGATGACGCGACTGAAGGAGCTCGGGTTGTCTCTCCACAGCCCGGCGAACAGCGGGACCTTCGCGAGATAGGAGCCTGCGTTCTCCGCCTCGAGCACTGCGGTGAACCTCGGTTCCGTCGCCCCGAAGACTTCGAGAATCTGCCTAAAGAGTCCCTCGTCCTGCACGACGACGAGGAACAGGCTCTTTTCCTCGCCGGCCGCGGCGCGCGGCTCGTCTCTCAGATGGCGCGCGAGGCTCTCATACAGCGCCTCGTCCGAGCGCGCGGCCACCATCTCTTCAACGGCATCGGCACTCGACAACACCCTCGAGACTGTCGACAGGACCTTGATGTGCTCGCTGGACTCCCGTGCCGGCCCCACGATGAAGACCATCAGCCTGACGTCCTCACCATCGAGCGACTCGAAACCTACTCCACCCGACACGCTGACCACGCCCACCACGAACTCCGGGGCCGACTCCAGACGGCAGTGCGGGATCGCGATACCCTTCCCGAACCCCGTGGTCCCGATATCCTCGCGCTCGAGCAGCCCCTCCTCGATGTCGCGCTCCGCGGTACCGGCCAGGGCCGGGGCCGTCGCGGCGAGCCGCGCGATCTCGTGGATAATCGCAGCCTTGTCGGCCACGGTCACGTTCGATGCTACGCACTCGCGCCTCACAACCTGCAGAATGTCCATGTCGCTCTCCGGAAGGGAAGCATTTGTGACGAACAGAGGCCAGACTAGACCTCGGCGGGGTCTCAGTCAACCGTTCGGTGCTGAGCGGCGCTCCCCCACGTGGAGCCGCCGCGGGGGAAGCGGCCTGCGCAGGAGGCCCGACCCGAACACGTGCGTCGGGGGCCCGCCACACAGGCGGGCCCCCGATGCCAAATCGACCTGACGGTCCGCAGTCCCGTCCCGACCGTTCTCTACTTGCTGTGCTTGCGTCTTCTCCGCGCCTCGGTGCGGATGTCCCATTCCACAACGAGCGGACTCGCCACATACAGCGACGAGTAGGTGCCGACGACAATGCCTATCATCAGAGCGAAGGCGAAATCGCGGATCACCTCGCCACCGAGGAAGAAGAGACAGAGGACTACTAGAAGTGTTGTCACCGATGTGACGATGGTTCTCGAAAGGGACTCGTTCAGGCTCGTGTTCACGATCTCGACGAAGCTCTTCCCGTAGAGCTTCCGTCGATCCTCACGGATCCTGTCGTAGATGACTATGGTGTCGTTCAGCGAGTACCCCACGACGGTGAGGAACCCGGCAATGACGGGCAGCGACAGCTCTCTCCCGGTCAGGGAGAACATGCCGAGCACTATCAGAACGTCGTGAACGAGGGCCGCGACGGCACCGACCGCGAACTTGAACTCGAACCTGAGTGAGATGTAGATGAGGATGCCGAACAACGCGTACAGGATGGCCAGAGTCGCCTTCTTCCGGAGCTCACCGCCCACTTTGGGTCCGACCAGCTCCTGCCGCCGCACGTCCGCCAGGTTGTCCGGATTGGCCTCGTTAAGCGCTCCCAGAATGGCCCCCGTCAGATCCTCCCCACCCTCATTCCGGGTCCTTATGATGGCCTCCCGGCCGCTTCCGAAGTGCTGGATCTCGGCGTCGCCGAGCCCTATCTCCGCGAGCGTCGCGCGGATGCTCTCGGCCGCTATGGGCTGCTCGAACTGAACTTGAAGCAGAATCCCGCCCTCGAAGTCGATGCCAAGCTTCGGACCGCCCTGAACGATGAGAGAGATGAGGCCGATCACGATGATCGCCGCCGACAGGATGAAGGCGCCCTTGCGGTGCCCGAGGAAGTTGATGTGTGTCCCTACGAGAAATTCCATGCCGTGTCCTCCACTGCCCGGTCAGCTGTGTTCGACGCCGGGCGCACTACTGCGCTCACCCGCGCCTATATGCTCAGGTGCTTGACGTTCCACTTGACGGTAATCAGATCGAACACAACTCGTGTCGCCACGATGGCGGTGAACATGCTGGCGATGATGCCTAGCGAGAGCGTCACCGCGAATCCCTTGATGGGGCCGCTCCCGAACCACAGGAGGACAGCGGCCGCGATCAGGGTCGTAACGTTGGCGTCCATGATGGTCATGAACGCGCGCTCGTATCCGTCGCGAATCGCCGCGCGGATGGTCTTGTTGTTTCTGAGTTCCTCGCGGATCCTCTCGAAGATCAGCACGTTCGCGTCGACGGCCATCCCGATGGTCAGGATGATGCCTGCAAGCCCGGGGAGCGTCAGCGCCGGCTTCGGGCTGACGGGAAGACTGGACATGAGCGCGACGATCAGGAAGATGTTGCTCCCCAGCGCGCCGACCGCGATGGCGCCCGCCGCCCGGTAGTAGATGAGCATGAAGAGAATGACGAAAGCTCCGCCTATCAGCATCGCGCGCAGGCCCGACTTGATGGAGTCCCGTCCGAGCGACGGACCGACGGTTCTTTCCTCGACGACCGTCATCGGAGCCGGGAGCTTGCCTGCCCGGAGGAGGATCATTGTATCGCGGGCCTCCTCGTCCGTGAAATTGCCCGTGATGGACGTCGGCGTGCCCGCCGGGATCCTCGACTTGATGACGGGGGCTTTCTGCACGACCCCGTCGAGCACAAGGGCGAGGTAATCGCCAATGTGGGCGCCGGTGTGCGCGGCGAAAACGCGACCGCCCTCACGCGACAGCCGGAGCTGGACACCCGGTGAGTTGGGGTAGTCCGGGTCCAGGCCGGGCCTGACGGTCGCATCGGCGACCACGGACCCCGTCATCAGGGCCTCCGCGTCCATGACGTAGAATGGAAGGTACTCGTTGTTGTCCGGGCCGGTTCTGAGCTCCTCGCCCCAGCCCAGTCTGTACCTCGGAACGCCCGGCCTGTCCGGGTAGGACGGCAGGACCTCACCGAGGTCGAGAAGGGCCATCTGCTCTTCCACCCACGCGACGTCGTCCGTCCGGACGAACGGCAGCTCCATCATGAAGGTAACGCGTGAGGAGAAGGGGTGTTCGCGCGCAAGCCTCTCGGTCTCGGACTCCGGGAGGCCCTCGGGCACCCCGGCCGAGAGCTCGCCCATGGCGACCAGCGTGTCGGCGAGCGCTCTGTC
>DAOWER010000212.1 GCA_030638405.1 Candidatus Eiseniibacteriota bacterium
AGCGATGGCGCCGAGCTCCTGGAGCGGTGCTACACGTCCGGGCTGGCGTTTCACCCGGACGACCCGGCCCAAGCGCACGATAATCGGGCGGACGTCACCTGGTATCGCAACATCCAGAAGGCGCCGCCCTACCGCCGCGATCTTGACATCGTTGCGGTAGCGCCCGACGGGGCGGTTGCGTCGTTCTGCACCGTTTGGTTCGATGACATCACCCTGACCGCCGCATGCGAGCCCGTCGCGACGTCGCCCGCCTACCAGAGGAAGGGGCTGGCTGTGGCGTGCATACATGAGGGACTCAGGCGAGCCAGGGAGATGGGAGCCACGATGGGGTTCGTCGGCTCGGAGTCCGAGGGCGCCCACAAGTGCTACGCGTCGGCGGGCTTGAAGGACTACAAGGTCTCGCGGCAGTGGGTCAAGGAGGTCTAGCATGCGCCAGGGGTTCGCAATCAGGCCCTTCGACGGTTCCGACGATGACTACCAGGCCATCGTGGATGTCTGGAACGCGGCCTTCCCGGACGAGATCACGAACGTGGAGACGCGGCGCCATCACGACGAGCATCTCCAGAAGCGGTTCCTGTTCGAGCGGCTGGTCGGCGAGATCGATGGGACGCCCGTCCTGAATGCGTACTACGGTGAGGACGAGTGGAGTCACTTCCCGGGCAAGTACCGGCTGGGCATCCAGGTCGTTCCCGAGTACCGGCGCATGGGGTTCGGGCGTGCCACGTACGACTACATCTGGGACCGGATCAAGGACCGGGACCCGAGACCAACGAAGCTCGCGTGCTACGCGCGCGAGGACGATGCCGACAGCATGCGGTTCGTCGAGAAGCGCGGGTTCAAAGTCGCGCAGCGGAACCAGTTCTCGATGCTCGACGTCAGGTCGTTCGACCCCCGGCCTTTCGAGGGGACACTGAAGCGCGTGGACGAATCGGAGGTCGACGTCCGCCCGTTCGGCGAACTCATGGCAGAGGACAAGGACGCGCTCCACAAGGCGTACGAAGCCGGCTGGGAGTTCCTGCAGGACGTGCCGTTCCCCGAGCCCATACAGAAGTGGCCGTTCGAGCAGTACCTGTCCGAGGTCGAGGGTCCGTGGGGCATGCCGGAGTCGTGGTTCATGGCCGTCGACCAGGGTCGCTACGTGGGCATGTCGCAGCTCTGGCGCATCCCGGCGATGCCTGCCCGTCTGCAGACGGGGCTCACCGGCGTCGCGCGGACGCACCGCAGGCGAGGCCTCGCCACGGCGCTCAAGGTCCGGGCGATCTCGGGAGCGAAGGAAGCAGGCTTCGAGTCCATCAGGACGGACAACGAGGAGAACAACCCGATGTACGTCCTGAACGCCAAGCTTGGCTTCAAGCCGATACCGTCGTGGCTCGCGTACAGGAACGAACTCAAGAAGTGAAACTGGCGCCGACTCGTTGTTGGCTGACGTCGATCTGATGTTGTCGAACACTTGCGGGCGCGCCCGCATCGGAGGATCGATGGGCAAGACGAACGCTCCCGAGGGTCTGGCCATACGACCCTTCGACGACAGCGATCGCGACTACGTGGCGTCCGTCGCCATCTGGAATGCGCTCTGGACGGACGAACCGACATCGGTCGAGGGCATGCGCTACGCGAACAGCACTCGCAGCAGCAAGCACTTCTTCCAGCGACTCATGGCAGAGCTGGACGGAACGATCGTCGCGACGGCCATCTACCGCGAGCCGGAGTGGGCCGACGAACCCGGCATGTACGGCGTGCAGATCCGGGTGCTGCCCGAGTACCAGAAGAGGGGCATCGGCTCGACGATCTACGGTCACATCATGGAACGTCTCAGCGAACTACGACCAGAGCCGGAGAAACTCGTTTCCGACGCCCGCGAGGACCAGCCGCACTCGGTCAAGTTCCTGACGGACCGGGGGTTCGAGCAGAAGCAGCGGCAGCAGGTCTCGCGGCTGGACGTAGCTTCGTTCGACTCGGCGCCCTTCGCCGACGGCAAGGCGCGCTTCGACGCGTCCGGCATCACGGTGAAGACGTTCGAGGACTACGAGGCGGAGGACCCGGACGCGCGCCGCAAGGCGTACAAGGCGTATGTCGAGCTGTTCAAGGACGTGCCGATCTTTGTGGACAGGTTCGAGCTCACCTACGAGATGTTCGAGCGCGAGCTCAACGCGCCCAACAGGCTGCCGGGCGCCATACTGCTTGCGTTCGACGGCGACGAGATCGTGGCGACGACGAGCCTCTGGAAGCGGCTCGCCGACCCCGGCAATCTGGGGACGGGCCTCACGGCAGTCGCCCGCAGCCACAGACGGAGGGGCATCGCCGCGGCGCTTAAGGTCCGTTCGATCGAATTCGCGAAGAGCCTCGATACAAGAGTGATACAGACAGACAACGAGGAGAACAACCCGATGTACGACCTGAACGTGCGGCTGGGCTTCAAGCCGACGCCGGCGTGGCTCATCTTCATGAAGGGGCCGGACGAGCCCGCGGCGGGGGACGACAGCAGCGCCGGCGCTCAAGGTTGATTCTCCGATAGACCAGGACGGGAATCTACCATGGCAAACATACGACCGTTCGACTGGAGCGACGAGGACTACCAGGCCCTCATCGACATCCACAACGAGATCTACCCGGACGAGCTGGACCTCCCGGAGCTTCTCAAGCACCGGGACAACGCCCGGGACCAGAACTACATGCTGGACCGCATCGTCGCCGAGGTGGACGGGAAGCCCGTCGGCACTGCGTCGTTCGGCGAGTCCATGTGGACACCGATACCCGGGAAGTTCTGGTACTATATCCAGGTCCATCCCGACCATCAGAGACAAGGCATCGGCACGGCCATGTACGACTGCATCGTGGCGGAGCTTGCTGAGAAGAAACCGACCATCTTCGACTCGTGGGTGCGCGAGGACAAGACGGCAGCACTGAGCTTCCTCAAGACCCGAGGGCACGAGCAGATCATGCGCGGGCAGAACTCGCGGCTGACACTCGCGGAGTTCGACCCGTCGAAGTTCGCGGGCGTGGTCGAGCGCGTGCGGGAGTCGGGCATTCGCATCGTGCCGCTCGCCGAGTTAAGAGAAGAGGATCCCGACTGGCGCACGAAGCTCTACGAGCTCGACTGGGTGCTCTCGCAGGACGTGCCCGAGATCGACGAGCCCAAGAAGCGCGAGTTCGAGATCTACTGTAAGCAGACATTCGACAAGCCTACGTTCTTCTCTGAAGGGTTCTTCGTGGCGCTGGACGGCGATGAGTACGTGGGCGTCAGCATGCTCGAGCTGAACCTCGCGGACCCGACCAAGCTCCAGACCGACCTGACGGGCGTAATCAGGAGCCATAGGCGGAAGGGCATCGCGACCGCGCTCAAGGTCCACGCGCTCTCGA
>DAOWER010000240.1 GCA_030638405.1 Candidatus Eiseniibacteriota bacterium
ACGGAGATGGTCGGCGCGGACATGTCGACCGTTTCGAAGCACCTCTCCGTGCTGCGATCCGCCGGCATCTTGAGCGACGAGAAGAGAGGCTCCGAGGTCTACTACTCACTCCGTATGGCCTGCGTCCTCGGGTTCTTTGACTGCGTTGAAGCAGTAATCAAAGGGGAGGCGTCCTGTGATCGCGACGGCATCAAGTAGAAGGAACGCAATCGCCGCGGCCGCGCTCGCCGCGCTGGTTGCCCTGTGTCTGGGCATATCGGGATGCGGAGGGGAGTCAGGCGAGGAATCTCGATCGGCGGAGGGGGAGGCGGCAAGGTCGGATTCTGCCGGGGTCGCCCTGTCCTCCGACACCGACGAGACCGGCCTGCCCCTCCTCCTGGATCTCGGCTCGACCACGTGCGTGCCGTGTAAGGCGATGGCGCCGATCCTCGAGGAGATGCGCGATACGTTCGAGGGGCAGTTCGACGTTCGCTTCACGGACGTGAAGAAGGACGCAGCGGCCGCGCGGACACACGGCATCAGGATCATCCCAACACAGATCTTCTTTGACGAGCACGGCAATGAGCTCTTCCGACACCAAGGATTCTTCTCGCGCGAGGACATGCTCTCTACGTGGGAGGAGCTTGGCTACGTATTCAACGAGTAGGGGTGGAGCCGCGAGAGCGGTCCGGCCCAAGGCCACCGTGGAGGAGGAATCGTGGGAGAACTGTTTGCGGCGCTGACTCGGGCCGTGGAGGGCGCGCCGGCGATCGCCCTCGGAGCATCGTTCCTGTGGGGAATCCTCAGCGTCATTCTGAGCCCCTGCCATTTGGCGAGCATCCCGCTCATCGTGGGGTTCGTTGACGGTCAGGGTCGGATCTCGACCAGACGTGCGCTGCTTCTCTCGCTTCTCTTCTCCACCGGGATTCTCATCACCATAGCGGCCGTAGGCGCCATCACGGCCGCTGCCGGACGCATGCTTGGAGACATCGGGAGGTACGGGAACTACTTCATCGCGGTCATCTTCTTCGTCGTGGGTCTTGCCCTGATGGATGTCATCCCGATGTCGTGGTCGAGCCCCGGTGGCGTCTCGACGAAACGGCGAGGAGGTCTGGCGGCGTTCGTGCTGGGCCTGGTTTTCGGCGTGGCGGTCGGCCCCTGCACGTTCGCCTACATGGCACCGATGCTCGGCGTAACACTGAACGTGGCCGGGACCAACCCGGTCTACGGCATGGCTCTCATCCTGGTCTACGGCATCGGTCACTCCTCGGTGCTCGTGCTGGCGGGGACGTTCACCGAGGTGGTCCAGCGCTACTTGAACTGGACTGAACGATCTAAGGGCACGGTCATTCTGAAACGTGTCTGCGGCGTGCTCGTCATGCTCGGCGGCGTCTACCTTATCGTCACCGCCTCGTAGGCGAGGCTCAACAGGAGTTACAAGCGCATGAGATGGAAGAGCGAGTGGAAGGTCCTTCTCTACATGACGGCCATCTTTCTCGTGGCGTTCTATCTTCCGGCTGGCCGCGCACGGTTCGACAACGCCGTCATGGAGTCACTTCATCTTCTGCGATCGTACGCGCGCGAGCACGTGCTCATGTGTCTCATTCCGGCGTTCTTCATCGCCGGAGCCATCGCCGTCTTCGTCAGGCGCGACTCCGTGATGAAGTACCTCGGACCGAGGGCCAACAAGGCGCTCGCGTACGGTGTGGCCTCGATCTCGGGGTCCGTGCTTGCCGTGTGCTCATGCACGGTTCTTCCACTCTTCGCCGGCATCTACCGCATGGGCGCCGGTCTTGGGCCGGCGACAGCGTTCTTGTACGCGGGACCCGCCATCAATGTTCTGGCCATCGTATTGACGGCCCGCGTGTTGGGCCCGGAGTTGGGAGCCGCGCGCGCGATCGGAGCGGTCGCCTTCAGTGTTGTGATCGGTCTCGCAATGCACTTCATCTTCCGGAAGGAAGAACTGGCGAAGGCCGAAATCCAGGCGACGATGCCGGAGCCTGAGGTTGCACGTCCTCTCTGGCAGAACGCCGTGTTCTTCGCGCTCATGGTAGTGATCCTCGTCTTCGCGAACTGGGGCAAGCCCGCGGACGGGCAGGGCGCGTGGCACGCCATCTACTCCACGAAGTGGGTCGTCACGTCTGCCGCGGCCGTGGGACTGGCCGCCGTGCTGGTGAGGTGGCTGAGAGTTCCGCTCGGCAAGGTGTTCCTCGCGGCGATTCCCGTCGCGGTTCTAGCCCTTGCCGTGCCGGCGTACCCGCTGCTGGCGTTTGCGGCGGGTGTCATCGGGCTCTCCGTGGTCGTGAGCACACGCGAGGACGAGTCCGGGGAGTGGTTCGAGGCGAGCTGGGGATTCGCGAAGCAGATCCTGCCGCTGCTCTTCGTGGGGGTACTCATTGCCGGGCTCCTGCTCGGTCGTCCCGGGAACGAGGGGCTGATCCCGTCCGTCTGGGTGAGTCGAGCGGTGGGCGGGAACTCGTTTGGCGCGAACCTGTTCGCGTCGGTCGCTGGGGCCTTCATGTACTTCGCAACCCTGACGGAGGTCCCGATTCTCCAGGGACTGATCGGGAGCGGCATGGGCAAGGGGCCCGCGCTCGCGCTTCTCCTTGCCGGTCCGGCGCTGTCACTCCCGAACATGCTTGTCATCAGGAGCGTGATGGGTACGAAGAAGACGCTGGTCTACGTTGCGTTGGTGGTCGTGATGGCCACCACTTCCGGAATGATATATGGAGCGCTGTTCGGATAGGAGAAGACCGATATGAAGATACAGGTACTGGGCTCTGGCTGCCCCAAGTGCAGGACGCTCACTGAGCGAGTGGAGGAAGCGGTGGCGGCGCTCGGGCTCGACTGCGAGATAGAGAAGGTCACGGAGATCAACGAGATCGTGAAGTTCGGCGTGATGATGACGCCGGGGCTCGTCATCGACGGCGACGTCAAGTCGGTCGGCAAACTACTGTCGGTTGAGGACATCAAGAACCTGCTGAGCTGATGTTGGGGAGCCTTCGATCGCGCGTGCACATGCGTGCACAACAGTGTTACCCCCAAGAATGAGAAACCCGTCAGGAGGTGAACCTTGCGGATGCTGGCCGAGTTCTTCCCTGAATTCGCAGAACAGCTGGATCAGATGGACGAGCTGTACAGGGACAGACGTACAATAGACGAGAAGACCCATCAGTTCATCTGCTTCGCGCTCTCTGTGAGGGCCCGCTCGAAGCCCTGCGTGCTCAAACACTTCAAGGGGGCCTTGGAAGCGGGGGCCACCGTCAAGGAGCTGGCGTACATACTAGCGCTCGTGATGCGCGAGGCCGCCGGGGCGGACGATTGCTGGACGCATGACGTCATCGGCGACTGGAAGGAGATTCTCGCCGGTAACGTCGACTGCGGGTGCGAGAGGTAGTCGCGCGAGGCGCGTGAGCTTGGAGGCGATGTTGAAGCGCTGGTCATCTACCGTCGGATTCGCGATGAGATTCGCGCGTTCATCGGGACGTTGCCCGGCGGACTCGAGGAATCTGCTTCCACTGCCAGCTAGTGCGTCGCAGGGCGGCACTTGACCGCCGCGCGCCGCTGGTGCTAGCCTGCCGCGAGTGTCCGCGAGTCCTTCTTGGTCCCAAACCAGGAGGTGCGAAGTGGGAGAGGTTGCGGGAGGCTTCACCCCATCGGGGGGCGACGAGCAGCAGCTCGTCCGTGAGGTCAGCGCTCCGCTGTTCGCGGCGAAGGGTTGGATGAAGTTCCTCGGCGTGCTCATGATCATCTACGGGGTCCTCATTGCCCTCACGGTCGTGGGCATCATTGTCTGCTGGCTGCCCATCTGGATCGGCGTCCTTCTCTTCCAGGCGGCAACGGCTGCGGAGTCCACACAGGCGAGCGGCAGCAAGATGGAGCTCTACGGCGCGATGTCGAAGCTGAAAACCTACTTCACCATCTACGGCGTGCTTGCTCTGATAGGACTGGTGGTCAGCATCATAGCTATCTTCATCGGAGGGCTGGCTTCGCTGGTCCCGTTCATGAACAACTACTGACCGCTGATGTGAGACGAGGATCGCTCTCAAGGGCCGCTGGGCTTGCCCGGCGGCCCGTCTGCGTGGGTGTTCCTCTACCGGAGTAGTACCGTTCGCTGCCTCAGAACCAGATCGCCCGATTCGCATCTCACGAAGTAGACTCCCGCGGCGCACTGACTCCCGTCCGTGTCGACGCCGTCCCACGCGAACTCGTGTCTGCCTCGTGTGAGCGGAGCGTCGTGCAGCCTCTTCACGCACCGACCGGCAACGTCGAAGACACCGATCACGGCGCGACTGCCGTCAGCTGGCCGGGCGTCGTGACGCTTGCGCTCTCGCCGGCGTTCTCCTCGGCGCCGTTCGCGTGGACGGCCGTGAGCTGATACCTGAAAACCGTGGCCGGCCAGACTGTCATGTCGACGAAGCTGCCAGGTGACGATGATGGGAGAAGCTCGCGGTTCAGCTTGATGAAGTCCCCGCTCTCCTCTGTCGCGCGGTACAGGTTGAGCCCCGAGTAGCCGCCAAGGCCACCGAGCGTCCATTGCAGAGTCACGGCCTCCTCACTGCACGACGTGACGAAGAGCGCGCCCTCGATGGGACTGTTACAGTTGTCGCAGCCCTGGCCGAGCGCTCCGATGAGCTCGGTGCAGTCGCGCGATACCGGGAGACACGGCGAGTTCGCGCAGAGCGTGAAATCGTCGCCGTACATGTCGCAGAAGAGCGGGTCGAGAGAGAAGTTCCCGTTCAGAGATTCCTGGTCGGCTATGCACCCAATCCAGTTCCCCTCTTCGTTTCCGAACACGTCGCTGCAGGCGAGTGAGACGGAACTCGTGGAATCGCAGAGCACGGAGCCTCCGGACAGGCTGAAACTCAAGATGCTGTTCTCAACGATAGGGCGGGCGCCCCCCAGGGAAGCGATCGCCCCGCCGCCCTCGTTGGCGCGGTTTCCGGAGATGGTGCACCCGGTGATGGAGATTCCCAGCGTCTCAACGCACGCGATGCCGCCGCCCGCCTCCCAGGCGTAGTTCCCCGCGATGACGCAATCAGTGATCTCAGTTGAGCCCTCGTGTGGGTTCCCGCAGCGGACGCCTCCACCACCTCGCTCGGCGACGTTGTCCATAACGACGCACTCGCGTAGCGTTCCACCGGCGTACAAGTTGATGCCACCTGCCCACCATCCGGAGTGGTTGCCGACGAACGTGCATCTCTCGAATACGGAGGCTCCGGTGCAGTCAACACCTCCCGTGTAGTCTCCGACGTTGCCCGAGAATACGCAGTCGGTCACAGTGTTGCCGCTCCAACACTGCATACCTCCTATCAGCTCTGCCGTATTACCCGCGAAGGTGCATCCTGCTATGGTCGCGTTTCGGCCCAGAATCGCCCCGCCGCCCTGATGAGCGTCGTTGCCCAGGAACTGGCAGCCCATCAAGGTCAGCTCGATGCCTGTTGCGTAAACCTCCATACCTCCGCCGTAGGCCGCGGAGTTGTCCTCAAACACGCAATCGATGACCAGGAGACGTCCCCCGCTTGCGTACAGCCCGCCGCCATCTGCTGCCCAGTTGGAAGAGAACACGCACGCCGAGATGGTTGCGTCCGAGTCTCCGAGGCGAATCCCGCCGCCGTAGGTGTTACCGTGCGGCCAGCTCGTCTTGGCCGTGTTGTTCGTGAAGATGCAGTCGGTGATCACGGGCGAGCATCCTGTGAAGTCGATCGCCCCGCCGTATGCGGTTCCTCCCAGATTGTGGGCCACATTCCCTGCGAAGGAGCATCTGACGATGCGAGGAGATGAATCCTCCCAACGCATCCCACCACCGCCGCACGGGCCGAGTGTGACAAGGTCCAGGCCGCGTGTGATCGTCAGCCCTTCCACAATCGTGGTGCTGTCGGCGCCGGTGCAGTAGAAGGCGCGCCCCAGACTGTCCGCATCGACGGTCACACACTCCGGTTGCCCGGTCTCGCTTCTTAGACAGACGCCCGACTTCATGACGATGTCGTGTTCGTAGTACGTCCCGCAGGCGACGAGCACGGTGTCCCCGTAGACCGCGGCGTCGATGCCCTCCTGGATGGTGAGGTAGTCGCCGGAGCCGCCGAGGTCGACCGTGATGGTGGTGGCTGATGCCGAGAGCGCAAGCAGCAGAAGAGGGATGATCAGACAGGTGCGCATTGAAGTGCTCCTTATGGGAGAGGGGGGCGAGGAGTAGGACGCAGACACTATCCTATCATGTTCAAGCCTCCGCGTGGACCATCGCAGAACATTGTCTTGCCGCTCACTCTGAGCTAACAACGGTCGTCTATAATACCATCCGTCGGACATGAGAGCCGGCAGAGCCACGGGCAGGCATGAGCCTGTCAGACCCGAAATCAGACGACCCGATGGGCCGCTTCCCCCTCTCTCGGGTCGTATCCGAGGGGTCCCTTCAGCACTCCCCCAGGGGCCCCTCTTCTTTTTGCTTGACTCCTGCACATGTGTGCAGTAATGTGGTGCACAGATGTGCAGGGCGGCAACCAGGCCAGCCGCTCGAGGTCTTGAAACTGAAGGCTCACCACGGGCCGGGGTATCGGGGCCGCGCATTGGGTGGCAGCGGAAAATGGTCAGCTCGCCCGCCCAATCCTCTCATACGGCGCGGCCCGCCTCGGTCTAACGAGCAGGAGATATTCTA
>DAOWER010000045.1 GCA_030638405.1 Candidatus Eiseniibacteriota bacterium
TCACTTCACCCCCGACGAGAAGGGTAGCTTTCTGAGGCCGAAGCGCGCGTCCGACTACGGGATGGGCACGTTCATGTTCTACCGGCAGAGCGAGCTCTTCGTTGCGTTCATCCGCGACCGTGACCCCGCGGCGTTCGGAGACTTCCTGCTCTCGCTCCAGCTCGGGGGCGGGGGCTCGTTCGCATCGCTGTTCGAGGCTTCATTCGGCATGGATGTCGGGGGGATGTGGGGAGCATTCGAAGAGCACCTGCGTTCACCACACGGTGCGGCCGACGCCTCCTGAGGGCCGGAAGCACAGAGGGAGCGATAGTGACGTCGGAACCCCGCGTCTTCCCGATACGATGTAAGACCCTGATGACGAAGTCGAAGATCCCCTCGCTCGACTACGCCATCAATCCCTACCTTGGCTGTGAGCACGGGTGCGTCTACTGCTACGCGACCTTCATGGCCAGGTTCAGCGATATCAAGGACGAGTGGGGCAGCTTCGTCGGGGTCAAGGAGAACGCGCCGGAGATCCTGCGCAGAGAGATCCCCCGCAGGAGACCCGGCGTAGTCAGCTTCGGGACGGTCTGCGACGCCTACCAACCCGTGGAGGAACGGTACGGTATCGCAAGGTCTTGTCTTGAAGCGTTCATCGGTGCGGACGGATTCGACGTCGGCGTGCTCACCAAGTCCGATCTCGTGCTCCGGGACGTCGACGTCCTGTCAAGACTCCCGAGCGCGGACGTGGGCTTCAGCATCACGTGTCTCGATCACAGACTCGCAGCCGCGTTCGAGCCGGGTGCGCCATCCCCCTCGAGGAGACTCGCCGCGATGCGAGAGCTCTCGCGGGAGGGTGTCCCGGTGTGGGGTTTCTTCGGGCCGGTGCTGCCCACGTTCACCGACACCGAGGGTGAGATAAGCGAACTGCTCAGGGCGATGGCCGAGGCGGGTGCTACGCGGGTGCTGGTCGACGCTATGAACCTCTACCCGAAGGTCCAGAGCCGCGTGCGTGCCCTGATCGCTAAGGTATTCCCCGACAGGCTGGACGCGTTCGACGCCGTCCGGCGCGATCCCAAAGGCTATCTCCCGGCGCTCTCGGAGCGGGTGGAGACAGCCGCGCGCGGGGTGGATCTTGAGGTCGACGTGTGCTTCTAGTGGCCTTTTGACCGTGACTGTGGTTCACTGTATACGCGCGGGCTGAACGCGGCCCGCGCGCCTCTCACGAGCAGACGAATACGCGGCGCCCTTCCTTGTATCTATTCCTGGACGGCGTCGTCTTGGGGGAGCCCTGATGGTGCGCGACGTTGAGCAAGCCTTGCAGGCAGGGCATGAGATAGGCGATGCCGAGCTTGCTTCGAAGGCCAAGCGCGGGGACATCGATGCGTTCGGAGAACTGGTCGAGCGCTACAAGGAGAGGGCGTACATGATCGCCCTTGGGTTCGTCGGCAATCCCGACGACGCGATGGATCTGTCGCAGGAGGCCTTCGTAAAGGCGTTCAAGGCGATGCGGACCTTCAAGGACGGATGTGATTTCTATCCGTGGTTCTACGCCGTCCTCAGGAACACGTGCTTCAACTTCCTTCGAAGGAGGAAGACCAGGAAAGAGAGTTCACTCGACGCAGCACGGGAGTACGGGTTCGACGTCGTTGACGGCGCGCCGGACCCGTCCGCGACCCTTGAACGCAAGGAACTGAGGGCGCTCGTGCGCGCGGAGATCGACAATCTGGCGCCGGTCCACAAAGAGATCCTGCTGCTCAGGCATTACGAGCTGCTCTCCTACAAGGAGATGGCGGGAGTGCTCGGGTGCCCCATCGGAACCGTGATGTCGAGGCTCTACGCGGCGCGACAGGCGCTGAAGGCCAGGCTCACGCGATACATGACCGAGAGCGGCGGAGCGGCGTTCGGGGACGACGTCGGTGACGGGCGGGGAGGACGATGATGGCGTGCGGACGATTCAAAGAGCTGATGATGGCCAGCCTCGACGGTGAGATCAGCGCGGAGGATCGCGCCGAACTCGAGTCGCATCTGGCCGAGTGCGACGACTGCAGACGCGAGTTCGACGAGCACACGATGCTCTCCGAACTCGTCGGCGAAATCGAACTACCAAGGCCGTCTCAGGAGGACATGATGAAGTACTGGCCGAGTGTCTATTCGAAGATAGAACGCGGCGCGGGGTGGGGTCTCGTCATCATCGGGGTGCTGATCTGGGTCGCCTACGGGGTCTACCTCTTCATCATCGACCCGACAACCGGCAGCCTGACCAAGCTCCTCATCGCGCTGCCCGTGGTCGGCGTGCTGATGCTGCTCATCAGCGTCATCCGCGAGAGAGTCAACATGAGCAAGACCGAACGATACAAGGAGGTCGAGCGATGATCGTCGTGACCACCGACAGCATTCCAGGGAAGCGCGTGGTGAAGACGCTCGGCCTGGTCAGGGGCAACACCATCCGAGCCCGCCACGTGGGCAAGGACATCCTGGCGGGTCTCAAGGGTCTCGTGGGTGGGGAGATAGCCGAGTACACGAAGATGGTCGCCGAGTCGCGCGAGCAGTGTCTCGACCGCTTGGTCGAGGAGGCGGAAGCGCTCGGCGCGAACGCGGTCGTAGGTATCAGGTTCACCACGGCGAGCATGATGCAGAGTGCGGCCGAGCTTCTGGCCTACGGGACGGCCGTGATCATAGAAGAGGAGGAGCGGCGGTTCGAGCTCCTCCGGGTTCGGACGGGACCGCCGGCTGGCGGGCGCGACTGGGCAGAGACGACCCGTGGAGGCGGCGCACGGGTGCCCGGTGACCGCCTGTGAATGAGATTGACTCAGCTGTCGTTGCTGGAGTAGTATCGAGGTGTAGGGCGGTCCGGACGTGGCCGAGCGTGAGCAGCAAGCACTGCTTGAGCGGGGCGCAGTCTCCTCTGTGGGGGCAGTGTCCCGCGGTTTCGTTTGCGACCAGCGCGATGAAGGGAGGGTCGAGCCGTGAAGATGTGTGCGTGTCTTCTGGTCATGACGGTAGCACTGGCAGGGTGCGAGGGGTCGGACGTCGTCGGGGTCAATTCCGGTGATCACGGACGCCCGTCGAGACGCCACGAGGAAGCCACGATGCTGCCGATGTGTGCCTCACTCTACAGGGTGGACGGTACCAACGACCCGACGAGTCCCAACTACAACCCCGGTGTGGCCGATACCGCTCTGATGCACGTCCCTCACCCGTTCGTCTGGAGCGGGCGAGATCCGCACGGTGTTTGCGACCCGCTCCTTTACCGCCATCGCGTGGACGACGGTGCTCTCTCAGACTGGGCGGCCGACACGATGGCCATTGTCGACGGCCTCTCCGACGGCGGCCACGAGATCGTCGTACAGCCCGGCTGTCCGGGTACTCCGGGGGTTGAGGAGAGCTTTGGGTTCATCGTCAACTTCGACCCGGACAGCGAGATCGTCGATCCTCCCGACGCCAGCGGAACGCTAACCGTGGCGGACGGAGACACGCTGTGGGTCAGAGTGGTGGCGCGTGACAGGGAGGAAATCGAGGGTGTCGGTGGCGGCATCGCGCAGGTCGTGATCGAGATGGACAATGAACCACTGACGTTCATTCCCCCGGATGAAGCAGAGTGGTGGTGGAGCTCGAGCGCCGACCCGGGAAGCGACCACTACATCCAGAGCAACAACTCGCCACAGGGCGGCAACAGCGTGCACCTCATCCGGGCCTACGCTCTGGACGTTGATGGAAGGTGGGAGCCGCCGGGCAGTCAAGAGACGTTCGTGTTCTGGTACAATTTCCCGCCCACGGTCGCTATCACCTTCCCGTCTGAGGGCGACACGCTCGGGAGCGACTTTACGATCCTCTGGGAGGGACACGACCCAGACGGCGATGTCGTGGCCTTCCAGTACGTGCTGGACCCATGGGATAACGCCTACTCGCTCACGGACGAGAGCGAAATGACCTACTCGGGCATCGGAGGGGGCTCACACTCGTTTCGCATCCGCGCGCAGGATGAGTCCGGATGCTGGTCGACCACGTGGTCAATCGTCGGTTTCTACGTCGAGTGACGGCCGGCCCCCCCGTTGGTCACGGACGTTCCGGCCAGCCGTCAGTGGTCGCAGACGTTCTGGCCGGCCACGAGCGTGCCGTCGAAGTAGGACTGCACGATTTCCTTCGGGTCGGTACTGGCCGCGCCGACCATGACCTCGATACCCGCCTGACTGAACAGCTCCTGAGCTCTGCTGCCCATTCCACCGGCAATCACCACATTCACGCGACGCTCGTTGAGCCACGCGGGAAGAAGGCCGGGCTGGTGCGGCGGCGCCTCAAGGACGTCCACCACCTCGGCTTCCACTGCTGTCCCTTCGGATGTTTCTTTCGGCGAGAATATGACGAACTCCTCGCAGTGCCCGAAATGTGCGGAGAGCTTCCCGCCGGTGACCGGTACGGCTACCCTCTGCCCCTTACCAGCTCGCTTATCCGCTGTGTCCGCGTTCGACGCCGCTTCCGGCTTGTCTGCCGTCGGCTCTGAGTGCAACTTTGCCTCCTTGTTTGGCTTGCCCTCTGTGCGATCGATGATCTTGGCTACCGTCTCTGCGAACGCGGCGGCGGCGGGGGTTCCGCCCGCGAGGAACGGACCCAGGGTTCCCGCGTCGCAAGCCTTCACGAGCTCCGGGTCTATCGGTATGCTGCCCAGGAACGGGACGCCCACATCCTCTGCCATCGAGGCTCCGCCTCCGGAACCGAACACGTCGACCTTCGTCCCGCAGCTGGGGCACACGAAACCGCTCATGTTCTCTATGACACCCAGTATCGGAAGCTCTAGCTGTCTCGAGAACCCTATCGACCGCCGGACGTCGTTCGTGGACACGGCCTGTGGTGTCGTCACTACGAGGGCGCCGTCCACACCCTTGATGAGCTGTGCCACCGAGAGCGGCTCGTCCCCGGTTCCAGGAGGGCTGTCGACGATCAGGTAATCGAGCTCTCCCCACTCGACGTCGCGCAGGAACTGCTTGATGACCCCGTACTTCAGTGGGCCCCTCCATATGACTGCTTCGTCACGGCCCTGGAGAAGCAAACCCATCGACATCACGGCAACGCCGGTTGACGAGACGACCGGGTGAATCGATCCCTCCGTACCGACCACGCGCTCCTCCTCCACTCCGAGCAGTCGTGGAATGCTCGGGCCGTGGATGTCAATATCGAGCACGGCAACGCGCTTACCGCGCTTGGCCAGATCGACAGCGAGGCCGGCGGCCACGGAGCTCTTCCCGACGCCGCCCTTCCCGGAGAGAACGAGGATCTTGTGCTTGATGTGTGAGAGCCTCCGGTTCAGCTCCTCGTCTTCGGCCGGCTGGTGCTTCGCGGTTCCCTCGGCCCCCGCGTCGGGTGTTGCCTTCACTTCCTTCCTGTCGTCACTTCCTCCCATGCGGTCCTCCTGTCAGGGCGTTAGCCCGTGTCTGCCCGCTGCTCGATCCGTGCTCCTGCGCATCAGAGGCCGAGCGTTGCGCTGACGTTGCTCCACACGTCCCTGATCGCAGTTGCCGCGGGGCCGTCGGAATGCTCTACAACCGAGAGCCCGTTGACCTGCGCCGCCGTGACGTCGTCGTCGTAGGGAATGCGGGCGGTGACCGAAACGCCTGAGCTTGTGCACCACTCTTCGATGCGGGCCGCGGCATCCGGATTTATGTCATGTTTGTTGATGGTCACGATAACGGGAACACCCAGCTTCTTTGCCACGCCGGCGACTCGTTCCAGGTCGTGCAGCCCGGACACCGTGGGTTCTGTGACCACGAGCGCCAGGTCGGCGCCAGTGAGAGATGCTATGACGGGACAGCCTATGCCGGGAGAGCCGTCTATGAGTGACAGCGCAGCGCCCCGTGTCCTGGCCACTGTGGCCGCCTGAGATCTCACCATGGTGACGAGCTTCCCCGAGCTCTCCTGTCCTATGCCCAGGCGGGCGTGAACCAGTGGGCCCAGTCTGGATTCCGAGACGGCCCATTCGCCGGTCATCGCGTCCTCCAGACGTATGGTGTCGGTCGGGCATGCGATGACGCATGCGCCGCACCCCTCGCACGCCAGTGGGTCCACCGAGTACTTCGTTCTGGTGGGATCGGCAGGGTCGCTCTCCTGAATGATCGAGTCGAAGCGACACACCTCCGCGCACCTTCCGCACCCAGTGCAGCCGCCCTGGTCAATGATGGCCAGCTTGCTGCCGTGGAAGGCCTTCCAACTCGTCATCCTCGGGCTCAGCACGAGGTGAAGGTCGGCCGCATCGACATCGCAGTCGGCGACCACCTTGTCCTCGTAGAGAGCGGCGAAGGACGCGACGAGGCTCGTCTTGCCCGTGCCACCCTTCCCGCTCAGGACTACCAATTCTTTCATGTGTTCGAAAGCTCCCCGGTCCATGCGACCACCTTGTCGACGAGAGCGAGCATCGTCTCCCGGAGCCCCGGGACGACCTTCGTTGGAAGGGTCCCGGTCGAGTAGGCCACAGCGACCGCACGGTCGTTGGGAATCTGCAGTAGTATTTCCAGGCCCTCTTTCCGACAGTAGTCCAGCGTGTCGGAGTTCCCTATGTCACATCGGTTGATGACAACACCGGCCGGGATGCCCAGTTCTCTCGCCGTGGCAACGGCCAGCTTGAGATCGTTCAGTCCGAACGGCGTCGGTTCTGTGACGAGAATGACTCTGTCCGCGCCGCGCA
>DAOWER010000068.1 GCA_030638405.1 Candidatus Eiseniibacteriota bacterium
CGCGAAACCGGGGTTGTCGACCTGGACGACCGTGTACCACGAGTCCGCCACGGCCTCGAAGATGTCGACGTAGCCGTAGTCCCAGCCGTTCTCCATCGCGACGCGCTGGTCGTACTCGAGGATGAGGCTGCTGCCCGGGGTGCCGATGTGCTCGTCGAAGTGCCTCTTCATGATCTGGAGCCAGTTGTTGCCGTAGCCGCGCGGCTGGCGCCAGCAGTCGTTGTACGTACCGCACCACCACGTGCTGTCGCCGAGATGCGTGAATCCGTTGATCCGGATGGTGTCGTGGTGCCAGTAGTTCTCCGACGCAAGCGTGCCGCTGCGGTCGTACGTCGTCCAACCAGCATTGTCGCCGATGAGGTCGGAGTAGTCGGCAGCGAAGATCCACAGGGTCTCCAGCCTGGCCCCGGTGCCTCCCGACGGCCGCGCCGAGCCCTCGTTGAACCGCGACATCGCCGTGCGAAGGCTCTTGCCGTCGTCGAGATCATACGCCGACGCGGCGCCCACGCCGAGGGCGAGGATCATGCCAACGGCCACCATCGCCAAGAATCTGTTACTCATTCGCTCAGTCCCCCCTCATAAACGGAAGGTGGTCCAGCTCACACTTCGCGTTCGCCAGCGCTCGCCCCGGCGCCCGGCAGCCGAGCATCCGGCTTCCCCCTTGCTCCGGGTCCTTCGCATCAGGGCGAGAGGTACACCTGCGGTACTGCGTAGGCCCATGCGTCACGGACACACAAAAACCCCTCCGCAAAATCAGTCGATCTCGCACGGGCATTGTGTGTCGATTGCGCTCACGCGCCATCGCTATTTCCCGACTCGGTGGGATTATATCAGGTCCGCGGGTCGGTCGCAACGCTTTTTCGAATCTCGTCAAGCGCCAGGCTGGGCGGCGCGTTCCAGGATCCCCGCGGCCGGATCGACGGTATCGCCTCAAGACCTTCTGCGAGCGCCAGGTCCGGACGATCCCGCCTCACCAGCCACGGAAGGAGAGTCGCTTCCTGCTTACTGCCTGCAGGGTGCCGAGGCACCCGTGCCCGCCTGCCTGGTGGGCGCCTGGGCACCCAGCGCCTTTCGTCCGTCGTCCCCCCTCATGTGGGGGCGCGCTACAGCACCCAGGCATACCCTATCTTCGCGAAGAGCGTCCGACCGCTCTGCGTCAGATCAGTGTCCTGGTCTCCCTCGTGGATGTCGGAGTAGCCGAGGAAGAAGACTGTCTGCGGATTGAGCTTGTATGAGAGCAGCACTTGGCTACTCAGCTCTTGCTCCTCTTCCGGCCAGTCCTCTGGGTAGAGGCTCGTGTTGTAGGTGGTGTCCATGTACTGCAGGATGCCTCTCACGAACGTCCTTCTGTTGAACTGATAGACGGCCTTGAGGAACGAGACGTTTGCGGTGTAGAGTTCGTCGCCCTTCTCCGTGAAGTACTCATAGGTATGGCCAAGTTCCGAGGACAGCCCCCTGCCCAGCTTGAGCTCTACGTGCGGCCCCACGGAGAACCTGTGTCCGCTGCGGACATTGCGGTAGTCCACCGCCTCGCCGTAGGACGCGTCGATGAACGCGAAGAGCGAGCTGCTCGGCCAGAACCCGGCGTCGAAGTTGAGCTCCCACGTGTCGAACTCCTTCGCTTCGAACACCGTCGTGCCCAGCCACCCGTTGAGATCGGCGAACGACTGCTTGGGTCCCTGGTAGTTCATCCAGAAGTTCGTGCCTCTGGTGCTCTTCGTCCCGTCCTGGAACTCCTGGTAGTTGTAGCAGCCGCCGAAGTTGAGCATGGTCCACCAGCTGCCGGACTCGCGCTGCCAGGTATGGCCCGCCCCGGTCTCGATGTGCCTGTAGCCCACGCGCGGCATGAAGGCGAGGTCGGTACGGAAGTTGTCCCCCACGTCGGAGTAGTTGGCGTAGACGTCGAGCCCGCTCGTGAAGTGGCCGGCCTGAACCTCGTAGGAACGGTCGGAGAACTCGCCCTCGGGCTGCCCTTCGATGTCTTCGTCATCAAGTACCGCATCCGGGTACTGCGTGTACGACCCCTCCGCCTGAACCTCGATCTTGTCGTTCTCGGTGAACCAGAACTCCGCCTCAGCGCCCGCGACGCGGTTGTAGTAGCCTTCGCCCTCGCGGCCGTTGTAGTAGGTGTTGACCGACGACATGTCACCGATGTCGCGCGCGTACCTGAGTGCGGTGGCGGTCGACTCCATGTCGAGCGGAGCGAGCGCGGACCGCTCGCTGCCCGAGATGATGAGGTTCGTTAGATCGTCGCGCGCAACAAGCGCGCCGAACGTGTTCTCGCCGGCTTTGCCCGTGACCTTGGCCGCCCAAACGGGCGACGCTACGGAACGCGAGTAGAAGTTGTCGAACGCGCCCGAGCTCTCGAGGAAGAACGGGCGCTTCTCCTCGTACCACAGGGCGTACTGCCGGTTGACGTCGAGCTGGAAGGCGTCCGCCTCGAC
>DAOWER010000163.1 GCA_030638405.1 Candidatus Eiseniibacteriota bacterium
ATCTGGTCGAGGTCGTTCTCCACGAGCGTACAGAATTCGATGTGATCGCTGCTGGATGTGATGAAGAACGCACCACCGGACGAACCGGGCGGGTTGGGGTTGGCGACCATGTTCTCGTCGAAGAGGCACCAGGTGAACGTGGCGGCAGTCTGGTAGGTGCAGACCGCGCCGCCGCGGTCGCTGCCCGTGTTACCGCGGAAGATGCAGCCGCTCACTGCAGACGTCGACTGGTAGAGGTAGAGGGCGCCGCCATTCGAGTTGCTGGCGCAGTCGAGGAAGGTGCAGTCCTCGATGGTCGGTGACGCGGTAAACGCCCTGAACCCGCCACCTGCGCTGTCGTCGCCGTTAATGATCGTGAACCCTCTCACGAGCGTTGAGTCGTTCTCGCCGCTGCTGAACTCAAACGCTCGCGACTCGCCCTCACAGTCTATGATCACCGGAATGCGCCCGCCGTCCTCGGCCAGGAACACGATGTTCTTGCCCGCCGGGTTCATGTCTCGGTTCTCAGGCCCCGCGTAGGTGCCCGGGGCCACGAGTATCGTGTCGCCACTGACGGAAGCGGTTATCGCTCCCCAGATGTTCTCGAAGTCAGCGCCTCCGTTGACGTCGACGGTGTGCATCGTCGCGTGGGTGGGGAGGGTGATGGCCGCAACGGCCACGAGCGTCAGGATCGCGCAAATCCTCACGAGAGCCTCCTGGACGGGTGTGAATGGCTGTTATTCGGGTACAGTCGAGTATAGACCTCGTCGGGAGGGGAGTCAACGCTTGGCGCGACCGCCGTGTCGAAGTTAGTGACGGCAAGGCGACAGGCGCCCGTGCGGGTGGACGTGCTCCCCCGCAACGAGACTCTCAACGCCCCACTCTCGGAGGCAACGACATGCATGCTCACGCGCGGCGGCATTCGAGTTCCTTCCTCCATCGGCTTCCTCCTGTTCTCATCGGCATCGCGGCGCTCGTCTGGGTTCTGATACGCACGGGGCGCAAGCCCACGCGCGTCGTGTACCCGTGCCAGCGCGCGGCCCTCGTGACGTCCTGGGCGTTCCTCGGCGCGCCGCTCATCGCGGCCATCGCGACGGCCAGGTGGAAGCGCCCCGTGGTCTGGGGCACGGTCGCGGTCGCGACGGGCTGGGCAGTTTTCGCGCTCGGCGGGGGAGAGCTCCTGGGTTTGGGCGACGCGGGCGAGATCGGAACGTGGCGCCCGGCGTCGATGCCGGCATGGACAGCACGCGACCGCGCGTTCGAGGGGCGGGCCGTGCAGGTCCGTGATCCCGACGCCACCTCGTGGGACTACGCGACCGGGTACTATGGCGACTACGTGGACCAGGACATCGTCGATGCGATGGTGACGGCCGGCCTGCTCGAGCTCACGGACGAGAACACGATCGTCGGTGCGTGGGGGAGGCTGATCCCCGGGTTCACCCCGGGCGAGAACATCGCCATCAAGGTCAACTTCAACAACGCCGGGGCCGACCCGCCGGACAACGAGATAGACGCTCTCATCCATCCGGTGAACGCGCTTCTGGGTGGGCTCATCGAATTCGGATTCGCTCCTTCGGACATCACCGTCTTCGACGTGACGCACGCCTACCACAACGGCGAGATGCCGCAGCGGTTCATCGACGGCTGCGAGTATGCCGGCATCAACTTCGTGAAGTACGTCGGCAACCCGTCTGCGTTCAGCGACACGGCGGTCATCCACTTCGACCCGCCGGCCGGGTCCATCAGTGACCGTCCGGTCGCTCAGGTGCTGGTCGATGCCGACTACGTGATCTCGGTGCCGATCCTGAAGCGACACGACTACGCCGGCGTGACACTCTCGTTCAAGAACCACCTGGGTTCGTTCGACGACTGCATGCAGGTGCACGACCACGTCTTCACGGGCATCTCCGGCTACGACCCCAGCTACAACGCGCTCATCGACATCTACCTGAACCCGCACATCGGGGGCAAGACGGTGCTGGTTCTCTGCGACGCGCTCTACGGTAATTACCAGCACCTCTGGGGCGCGCCGACGCCGTGGCCCCAGTTCGGCAATGACGCGCCGAGCACTATCTTCCTGGGCGCAGACGCGGTGGCGACGGACTGCGTCGCGCTGGACGTCCTCTACAGAGAGGGGACGGTCGGGGAGCGTGCGGACGACTACCTGGAGCTCGCGGGCGCGCTGGGACTGGGCGTCTACGAGCGCGAGAGCGCGCCTGGCGTGTACTCACTCATCGACCACAGGTACCTCGAATCCCCTTTTGACCAGACGGGGGTCGACGACGGCCCCCACGGCGGCGATGAGCAGCCGGTCGTCACCGACATGCTTGCCGTCATGCCCAATCCCTCTTCGTGTCCCACGCTGCGACTGCGCCTGCCGATGCAGGTCGACGGGCGGGCGAGCCTCAAGCTCTACAACGCACGCGGCCAGCACGTGCGCACGCTTCTTGACAACGAGCGCGTGAACGGCGGGCTCGAGCTCTCCTGGAACGGCACCGACGGCGCCGGGCGGCGCGTGGCGAGCGGCGTTTACTGGTGCCGGCTCGACTACGAGGGCCGGTCAGAAACCGAGAAGCTGCTTCTGGTCCGCTAGTTGCATGTATCCTCCCTCTGGATTACTGTAGACACGAGTCTGCTTGAGCAGCAGCGGGTCGCCTCTTCGCTCAGACAGGCGGCGCTTCGCGCCGAACCTGCTTGGGAGGCGACCCCCTGCCGCCCTTGATCCAGCTAACGGATTCCAAAGGGAGGACACATGGGGCTCTTCGGACGCAGGAAGCAGAAGACACTCGTGGTCGGCCTGGACGGCGTGCCGTACCCGCTGCTCCAGGACCTCGCGGCGAACGGCACGATGCCAAACGTGGCGAAGCTCATCGAACTCGGCCACCTCGCCAAGATGAAGGTCACGCTGCCCGAGATCTCCGCGGTCAGCTGGCCGTCCTTCATGACCGGCGCCAACCCGGGAACGCACGGCATCTTCGGGTTTCTCGACCCGAAGCC
>DAOWER010000279.1 GCA_030638405.1 Candidatus Eiseniibacteriota bacterium
CGCCCTCCGGAATGACGCACGCCTGCGGGCAGAGCTCGCAGGCGATGCGGCCGTCGGAAAGCCTTGTCCAGTACTTCGCCTCGGTCATCTCTACTGCTCCCCATCTCCGCCCGCGCTCTTCCCCTCGACTGCTTGATCGAAGAAGCGCCGCGTGGGGTACGCGAAGTCGATGTCGGGGGCTGCCGCGAACCGGTCGAGCACATCTTCCCATATCGCCTGCGTGGAGCCTCGGCGCACGCGAGGCCGGCACAGGTACCGGATGGTCAGAAGAACGCCGCTGTCCTTGACCGACGTGTAGACCGTCGGCGTGAACGTCTGATAGAAGATCATGAACCTCTTGCTCGTTTCCCTGATCCTCTCCGCCGCCTTCTCGCTGAGGTTCTCGGCGTGCTCCGTCGCGATGCTCAACAAGATGTCCTTGGCCTTGCGCCAGTCGCTCTCGAACGTGATGAGCACCGGTATCTCGTTCCAGATGTACTCGAAGCCCGCGCCGTAGTTCGCGAGCGGGGTCGTCATGAGCATGCCGTTGGGCACGTGCACGACACGCCCGGTGCTCTGGTCGGAGTCGACCCACCCCCCGACCTCGAGGAGCGAGAACTGGAAGACCCGGATGTCGATGACGTCGCCGATGAGCTCGCCGATCTGGACCCGGTCCCCCAGGCCGAAGGGCCTGCGCCACACGATGAAGACCCAGCCCGCGATGTTGGCCAGCGTGTCCTTGAGGGCGATCGCGATGCCCGCGGAGACGAGTCCCGCGAAGGTCATGAACCTCTGGAAGCCGGTCAGCCAGATGCGGCCGACGATCAGGAACCCGACGGCCACGCTGACGTAGCCCGAGACCTTGCGCCAGCTGTAGCGGCGTCGGACGTCGTCGGTCCTCCGCCAGACGATGCGAAGGGCCAGGGCCCGGACCGCCCAGAGAAAGAGGATCACGACGACGCTGCTCATCAGGTTGAAAGCGACGTCCGGGTTCGTTCCAGTGGTGGAGGACAGCCAATCGGCCAGCTGATTCATGGTCTACCTCGTGCAGAAAGGCCCAGGACTCACGCGCGGCGTCACAGGGAAGCAACATACACCGGGACGGGCGCTACTGCTCAACAAACCTCTCCTCAAGCCCCGACGAGACGATTATGCCTCCGATGGAGTCCCCGTCACCCGCAACGAGCAGGGCCTCCGCGCCGGGAGTGCTCTCGATGAGCGCCATCCCCTCGTCGGGCCCGAGCACGAAGACGGCCGTGGCGAGCGCGTCCGCGTCGACCGCGAGTTCGGTCGCCACACTGACGCTCATGACGCCGCGTGACGGATACCCCGTCGCGGGGTCGAGGATGTGATGAAAGCGGACACCGTCGACGACGGCGTAGCGCTGGTAGTCACCGGAGGTCGCGACGCTGCCGCCGTCCAGGCGAGCCACTCCCAGAAGCCCGTCCTGCCTCGGGTGCTTGATGCCGACGCGCCAGACGCCGGCGTCGGGCGGCGTGCCGATGAAGCCCACGTCTCCGCCCGCATCGACGACGCCGGTCTCGATGCCCATCTCCCGGAGCACCGCGACCGCGCGGTCGACCGCGTAGCCTTTCGCGACCCCGTCGAGGTCGAGCGCGGTGCCCGGCAGGACAGTCAGCGTACGGGTGGCCGTGTCGACCTGAACGGCCTGCCAGTCCACGGACCGAAGGGCCGCGCTGACGACGGACTCCTCGGGAACCGTGAAGTCCTCGGTGTTCAGCGTCCACAGGTCCACCAGCGGCGCCACCGTGATGTCGAAGGCGCCGGAGGACGCACGCGCGACCGCGAGGGACCGCGAGACGACCTCGGCCACCTCCCCGCTGACCGGCTCGCCGACGAACCCGTCCACCCGCGCGTTCAGCCGGGAGATCTCGCTGTCGCCCGTGTGGCGCGTGGTCACGGCCTCGATACGCGCGATCTCGTCGAACGCGGCGTCTATCGCGGCGCGTCCCGCCTCGGCGTCGGGTGTCAGCACCGTGACGGACACGATGGTGCCCATCATGAAGCGGTAGTCGACGTGCCTGTCGGAGTCATCGCGCCTGCGCGTCGCGAACGTGACGATGAGCGCGACAACGACGAGGAACGCCGCCACTTCAAGAGCGAGCCGCTTCCTGCCGATTGCCACTGTCGTCAGCTCCCGATTGCGACGAGTGCGGATCCAGCGATGATGATGCCGAGGGTGAGGTGCAGCCTGATCGCCGAGGACGCTGCCTCGGCCAGCTTCTCGGGGCGCCCGTGGTGGTTCCAGCAGTCTACCACCACCGTGCGGATGAGGCCGAACGCAAGGACTGCGACCAGCGTGAGCGGGATGAGCGCGGCCGCGAACACGGCCGCGAAGAGGGACCCGAACATCAGAAGGGCGAGCGCGAGCACCATCCCGCGCCCCGCCGCCCGCGGTCCCATTACGACCACGAGGTTCCTTTTGCCCGTGTCGCGGTCGGGCTTGAAGTCGACGACCTGGTTCACCCAGAGAACCAGTACGACGGCGAACGTGATGGGCAGGGACGCCATCACGACGCGCCAGGAGAACGTCTCCGCCTGCACGTAGTACGCCCCGACCACGGGAAGGACACCGAACGCGAGTCCGATGGCTACCTCACCCAGGCCCCGGTAGGCCAGCTTGACCGGAGGCGCCGTGTAGAAGTGCGCCAGAGCAACGCCGATGATGCCGACGATCAGCACGAGGTTGCCGGACACCGTGAAGTTCAGGTGGAGACCCAGTACCGCCCCCAGCACGAGACATACGATCGAGCTCCTCAGGAAGAACCGCGCCGGCAGCGCGCCGCTCGTGATGAGCCCGGAGCCCCCGGACAGCACGCCGGGGTTGGGATTCGCGGGGTCGGCGCCCGACACGTGGTCGTAGTAGCCGTTCCCCAGATTGGCGCCCATGTGAAGGAGGACGACGGCGACGACCGACTCAAAGAGCCTGGCGACGCTGAACGACCAGCCGTCCGGCCTCAGCCAGAACGGCAGCGTCGCACCGATAAGAACCGGCATCACCGACACGGTGAAGAAGGGCGCTCGC
>DAOWER010000304.1 GCA_030638405.1 Candidatus Eiseniibacteriota bacterium
CCACCGCCGCCTTGACCGCGCCGACGTCGCCTCTTACCAACGTCGTCACGTAGCCTCCGCCTATCTTCTCGTTCTTCGTCAACTTGACGTTCGCCGGCTTCACCAGGTCGTCGGGGGCTTCGATAAGCCCGATGACGCCCTTCGTCTCAATCATCCCAAGTGCAAGGCCTGACAAGTGTCACACCTCCCCTAAGTGCTCGAGCCCGTGAGATCAGCGCAGGATCTTCACGGTCATCGGCAGCCGCACTCCGGCGGCGTTGGCATCGTCAGTATCCAGGTGCAGTTCGAGTGCCGAAGTCCTCCCGACGCGAACCAGCACGTTCTCAAGAACCAGTGCGCGGTCGCCGGGAAAACGTATACGAACACGGTCGCCGTCGGTGACTCCATGCTCTTGAGCATCGCGCTCCGTCATGTGGAGATGGCGGGTCGCCATTATGGCGCTCTCTTTGAGATGCACCGATCCACAGGGTCCGACGACCGTGACGCTCTCGCTCCCGACCAACTCGCCGGACCGGCGGACGGGCGGGTCGATGCCGAGACGGACGGCGTCAGTGCCGGAGAGTTCGACCTGCGTGTAGGTCCGCACGGGACCCAGGACACGCACGCACTCCAGCGCCTTCATCGAGCGTCCGACGACGGTCACGGTCTGCTCGGAGGCGAACTCGCCCGGCTGGCCAAGGTCGCGAAGCGTGGTCAGCTGGAACCCCTCTCCGAACAGTCGGTCCAGAACGCCCCTCGCGACGTGGATGTGGCGTCCGGACACGGCGACCGGAATCCCCGAGAGCGCCGCTCCTTCCCGGGACGCCTCTCCGCCCGTCTCCCGGTCTGCGGGCGCGGCTCGACCGGAGACGGCGCTCCGGAGTTCACGTGCCCCGGAGTCACCCGCGTCGGACTCGCCCGCGCGGGTCTCGTTCTCCTTGAGCCTTCGGATGACCTCAGAGGCCAGCCTCTCGACATCGTCCATCGGGCGTCCTCGCTGGGCTCGGAGGCCAGCAGATTACAGGCACCGGACGCCGCAACTCCAGACGCGAGCGCGGCTTCCGTCCCAAGATGAGCGCAGTCTAGCACCGGGCCCAAAAACTGTCAACGGAAACGCAATCGAGCGTCAGAAGGTGTTCTGCAGGGAGAAGGGGGTTTCTCAGGCGGTCTGTGGCCCGGCGGCGGGGTTCCTGGCAGACGCACGACGCGGGTCACGGCGGCCAGGCGCGAGGCCCGGTTCTGGCGGAGCGCCCGTGGGCTCCTGCCCGCGGACCTGGGGTACAATAACGCGTCCCCCGCATACATGCCGTGCGATCAGGTTCGGTTCGACTCATTCTCTGGGTATGGGGATCAGCCCACGACCTGGCGACTGCTCACGAGCATGGCAGGGGACGCATGTCCCTATTCAGTTGTCTGGTGCACATAGGGAGCAGGAAGTGTGCCCAGCACAACCGGAAGGACATTGCGAGGCTCTCAGAGGGGCCCTGCGGGCGTTGTGGGGCGGGTTCGAGAGCCATCGGGGGCGCCACTGACGCTTGGCTCGGGGGGCAGCGGGAGCGCCCCAGCGCCGCACAGGCTCTCTCATTTTGCAAGAATGAGGCGGTTCGGGTCCGACTACGCCCCGCTCTCGTCAGCTGAGGTTCTCTCGTGAGACGAGGCGGAGTCCGCGGCGATACTGGCAGGCGATGAGGTAGACCATCACGTCGCGGGACAGGCCACGGAGCCAGACGGCCCCGGCGACCGACTTGACCAGGGTGTAGAAGAGCCTGTTCGTGGTAAGGGCGACGAGAAGCTTGCGGAGCCTGAGGCTCACCGCGTCTTGCGCCGAGGGCGGCATCAGCAGGTCGGCAGAGAGCTCGCGCGCGCGCTCGGGGTGCCTGGCGAGAAGGCGCAGAAGCGGACGCGCGGTCTCTATGCGCTTGGCGAGCACGTCGTCAAGCGTCTGGTCGTGCAGGTGGTAGGCGACGGCCTCGGCGCAGTACATGAACGTCAGTCCGGCATCGTTCTCCAGACGAAAGGCCAGCTCGGTGTCCTCGAAGCCGTAGCGTCTGAAGCTCTCGTCGAACAGCCCGACGTCAAGGAGGTGGCGCCGCTCCACCGACGCGTTGTTCGTGACGAAGTAGCGGGCCGGGGACACGGAGCCCGGTGGGAGTCGGTGCACCCCCATCTCATCGAGATAAGAGAACACAGTCGCGCGCCCGAGTTCGGGCGCCGTGAGCGCGCTGCCGATGACCGCGACGTCGGGGTGCGTGTCGTGAAAGCGGACGTGCCGCTCGATGAGATCGGGCTCGCAGCGCATGTCGTCGTCCACGAACACGGCAAGGTCGCCGGAGGCGGCGCGGATGGCCGTGTTTCTCGCCGCGGCCCTCCCCTTGTTGATCTCGTGCCGGACAGGAACGAGAGCGTAGGGCGTTTCGAGTGACTGGAGAAACTCGGACGTGCCGTCGTCGGAGCAGTCGTCGACGACGACCACCTCGATCCTCTCGGCGGGGTAGGTCTGTTGCCCGAGCGATACGAGCGTCGGCTCGAGGAACTCCCGCTTCCTGAAGGTGGGGATGATGACGCTAACGGACCTCGAGGGCTCCACCGGTCTTCCTCCAGCGCTCGACGAGCTCCAGGCAGAGCTCTTCCATTCTCGTCATGTGCGTGTCGTGGTCAGCGCGCTCCCGGATGATGCGGGCGCCGATAACTCCGAACTCTGCCCTGCGCTCCGCGGAATCTATGAGCGACAGAATGGCGGCCTCGAGGCCTGCCTGATCGCGCGGACTGACGACGATGCCGTTCTCTCCGTCCGTGACCCACTCGAGCGCGGAATCCAGACTCGACACCACGACCGGAGTCCCGCACGCCATGGCTTCCAGCAGAGACACGGCGGTTGCATCGACCGACGGCACGCTGAGGAACGCGTCGGACGTCACGAGGTACGCGGGAAGCTCCTCGTGAGGGATCTTGCCCACGAAGTGCGCTCTCTCGTCGATGGACAGGTCCCGGGCCAGGGTCCTCAACTCGGTGTCGTCGCCCTCGTTGCCGGCGATGATGAAGTGCGTGTCGGGGCGCTCCGCCAGGATACGCGGGATTGCGCGCACGATGACGTCGATGTTGTAGTAGGGCTGCGTAAAACTCCTGATGCTGATGACCACCGGCGAATCTGCCGGGATGCCGAGCTGCTCGCGCACGTCCGACGGCGCGTCCGGCTTGAAGGCGGTCAGGTCGACGCCCCACTGGATGACGTGGCACGCTTCCTTGGAGGCGCCCATGGCCACGGCCTGCTCCAGGATGTCCTCCGAGTCCCCCGTCACGAGGTCGGCGCGTCTCAGGGCCAGGCGCGCGAGCCGGCCCTTCAGGAACGACGTGTGAGGCGTCAGATAAACGTCGTCGCCCCAGACCGTCAGGACGCTCGGGTGGAACCCCGAGAAGGCGCCCCAGTAACCGTACCCCGTGAGGAAGTGAGTGTGCAGGAGGTCGGGGCGAACCTCCGCCAGGATCCTCTTCACCTTGCGGAGCGCCACCGCGTAATGCAGGGGCTTGACGGGGATGCCCGTGCGGATGTCGTACAGCTTCACGCCCTCCATCGGGACCGGCTGCACCGTCATCAGGTGAACGTCGTGTCCGCGGTTCACGAAGAAGCGGAGCCACCGCTCCGTGTGTATGTGTCCGCCTATTGAGAGATACGCGATTCGCATGCTGTCAGTTCCGCTTCGGCGGTCGAGAGGCCGCCTAGATCACCAGGTCAAGCCCCGTGTCCATACGGGACTCCATGAGCTTCGTGTGGCGGCGCAGGTAGCCCGCGGCCACCCACACGAACAACCACACGACCGGTATCAGTTTGAAGCCGTGGTTGACGACGTGCTCGAGCGCGCTCCACACATGCCACGCCTCTCTGGGGTCCGAGCCGGGGACGTCGTAGAGCACGAAGAGCGTCGGTGCGGCGGCGAGCGCGTAGACGAACCACAGCACGCGCGCCCGCGTCCGGGCGTAGAGGAGCACGAACACGGGCAGCAGGAGGACGTAGTGGTACTCCCACACCTCTCTGAACACGAAGAAGTACACCATGGTCCAGAGCGCGAAGGACTCGAGAAAATCAAAGGGCTTCCTTCGGAAGGTCACCCAGAGACTCGTCAGCACTGGGACACCCATGATCAGGGCAACGCCCAGTCGCGTGATCGAAAGCTTGATCGGACCCAGGTGGCCAAACACCTGTGAGGCCAGCGGAAAAAAGCGTTCCTTCAGAACCATGAAGAAGGCGACGGAGCCCATGTTCCCGGCGTACGGGTTCAGATTGAGGCTGAAGTTGTCGTGTGTGAACTGGCCGGTTCCGTGGGCACGGAGCAGGAAGTAGGGAATGGTCGTCACGAGAAGCAGCAGCACGGCGATCGCGATGGTCCTGTACTTCTTCAGCCTGAGCAGCAAAGGCACGTAGAGCACCGTCAGGTGCTTGATGACCACGCTCGCCCACCACCAGCAGTCGGCGGCGAGTGCCCTCCCCCGCATGTGCATCACGGCGAAAGCGAATGACATCGCGGCCATCGCGAACGTGAGCTGCCCCATGTACTGCTCCATGTAGAACGGTGTGTACATGAGCCACATCGCGGCGAGACAGGCGAACAGGCTCGAGTCCCGAGTGATGCGCCGTGTGCCCCAGATGCAGAACCCGAGAACCAGTTCTATGAGGGCGACCCAGATCCAGTAGGCGACCTTCGGTTCCACGGCGTTGGCCGCCACGCCGACGGTGTACGCCACGAACGGAAGGTAGCGGTAGAAGTACGCGTACGGGACGACGCGGTCCGGGTCGTCCATGGGCCTCGTGTAGATGTTCTCGTTGTCCAGCACGTAGCGCCCGGCTTGGTAGAACGCGTAGAAGTCGCTTCCCTGCCCTTCGCCCAGGTTATGCATCCCCTCGGGGAAGAGCGGATTCAGGAAATGGCCGGGGTCGATCAGTGACGCCAGGAACACGACGTGAACCGCGATGGCCACCAGGAGGATTACCCTTGCACCGGATTTCATGTGAACTCCCCCTCGCCTTCCGTCCGGGTTGCCTGAGTGCACTTCCTGGGGACACCATCGGGTATCTTTGGGGAACCGCCGCGGGCCTTCTCGGGGCTCAGCCCGACCGCCGGCCTGCCACCTTCTTCAGGCCGCGATACCAGGACTTCTCCAGCACGAATCTCCGCACCGGGACGTCCGCTGTCCCGAAGGACGACTTGAAGGCCCTGACTCCCTCGATGCCGCCGCTGGAGCCAAGGTCATAGGCGCGGTGCCCGTCGCGCACTCCCTGCTCGATCGCGTTGGCGTGCAGGAGATTGTTGGGCGCGAGCGACTTGGCCGCGTCGGTCGATACGTTGCCCCAGTTCATCACGGTGCCGTGCAGGGCGAAGTTGAGGTCGCCCGCCAGCACGGTGCCGTCGTGAACCGCCAGCCACATCTGTACCACTCCCCGGTCAAGGGCGGACAGCGCACTGAAGAAGTCCGGCCCCGGCCGCGGTCTGATCGCCCACTCCCGGCTGCACTCCTCGAGGACCGCGTGGTAGGCGAGGAAGTCGCTCTCAGACTCCGCACGCCTGACGGTCACTCCGGCCTTCACGGCTTTCCGCACCTTGTTGCGAGCGGACGGCTTGAATCGCTTCTCGAGTTCCTCGTAGCTTCCGTCGAGAGAGACGACCTGCACGGTGTCGTCGATACGTCGGAAGCCCGGCAGGTGGGATTCCCGGATTCGACCCGAGCGATCAACGATCTGCGCGAGCCCCACTCTCATCGACGCCGCGGCGTGCGCGAACGCAGCAAAGAGCAGCCCCGCTGTGTCTGCGGTCGCGGCCGCGGACAGCACGGGTCCTCCGAAGGTACCGAAGGCCATGGACTCCAGCGTCGTTGCGCGGAGCCGCGACCGCGCGAGGACGGGCATCACGGCGACCAGCCGGTCACCATCGCGCGCGGCGGCGTGAGACGACTCGAAGCCGGGCAGGGTCGAGATCAGGACGTCGGACCACTCCGGCGTCTGGAAGAACGTAGCGGCCCCGTCTTCAGCGACGAGGCGGCTCCACTCCTCCGGATTGACGTCGGCTGATACCTCGATCTCCAACGCTTGAACCACCTCTTCTTCAGTTGTCCCGGGGCGACGCTGCCAGGAATCCCCCAAGCGCGATCTTGTGGGCTACTTCCTGTAGTAGTCGACGAGCTTACGCACTGCCTCGACCACATCGTTCGCGTCACCGTCGCTCATCGCCGGGTAGATGGGCAGGGACACCGCGCGTTCGAAGAAGGCCTCCGTCACGGGGAAGCTGCCGGGCCCGTAGTCGAGTCGCTTGCTGTAGTAGCCGTGGTAGTGGACCGGGATGAAGTGAACGCTCGCTCCTATGCCTTCGTCCCCGAGGCACCTGACGAACGCATCGCGGTCGATCTTGAGCAACTCCGGCCTGAGCTGGATCGGGTACAGGTGCCATGCGTGCCTGCCCGAATCGGGCCACGGCGGCACCCTGATCGCCTCCTCGGTCCGAAGTCCGCTGTCGAATAGGCGCGCGATTCCCTCACGCCGGTCTCTGAACTCGTCGACCTTCTCCATCTGGTGTATGCCGAGAGCCGCCTCGAGGTCGGTCATGTTGTACTTGTAACCGGGTTCGTGGACCTCGTAGAACCACGGGCCTCGCTCGGAGTAGCGGTTCCACGCGCCGCTGCTCATCCCGTGGAGGCTCAGAACGCCGACGCGCTCAACGAGGTCGGCGTTCGGCGAGGTCAGGATTCCACCCTCTCCGGTGGTGATGCCCTTGGTCACGTAGAAGCTGAAAGCCGTGGCGTCCGCGACCGATCCCATTCTCCGCTCGCCGTAGTCCGCGCCCATAGCGTGGGCGGCGTCACCGAGGACCGCGACGCCTCGGGACCGCGCAACCTCCATGATCCCGTCGATGTCGATGGGCCGTCCCCCGAAATGCACCGGCACTATGATCTTCGTTCGTTCGGTGATGGCGGCGGCCACGATCTCGGGTGTGACGTTGAGAGTCTCCGGGTCCACGTCGACGAGCACGGGAGTCGCACCGAGGTGAATCGCGCAGTTCGGCCCCGAGACGAAGTTGAGCGCTGGGAGGATGACCTCGTCTCGCTCCTCCACTCCCAGCACTACCATCCCGAGGTGCAGGCCGGCCGTGCACGAGCTGAGAGCAGCCGCGCGCGGGACCCCGATGTAGCCCGCGACCATCTCCTCAAACCTCTTTGTCCTCGGGCCAACCGTCAACCACCCGGACTTCAGGGTTTCGACGACCTCGGCTATTTCCTTCTCGCCGATCGAAGGGAGCGCGAAGGGAACGAAGCTCTTCCTGACGGGTTCGCCGCCCTCAATCGCGGGTAGTGCCTTCTTCATCCCATTCCTCCACTGCCATGTCTTCGAACAGTTCACAGAGCTTCTTGAGGATCCCGTCGCGGTCGCCGCGCGCGGCCATTTCCTCCAGCGCGGCGCAGACGGACGCCGTCTGCGCGGGCGGAGGGGAGTCACCGGCCCTCAGGACCAAAATCTTGTCGTATTCGGTTCTCGACAGGGTCTCCGAGGAGGACCAGAG
>DAOWER010000287.1 GCA_030638405.1 Candidatus Eiseniibacteriota bacterium
CCCACGGCGAGAACGACCACAACCGCCACGACGACGGCGCCTAACAGCGCTTCCATTGCTCTCTGGGCCTCCGGGGTCGGGGTTTGTCCGAGGGGCAAGTCTAGCGGACATACGCGGGGCACGCAAGCCGGGGGATGGATCGGCAAATCCGGCCAGAGGCGCCCCTGGAGCCGCGAACAGGCGCACTGCAGGCCCTCGCGGGTCCACGGCAGGCCCTTCTGAGAGACCACTCACTTGTAGCTTGACAGCGCGGTCTGCTGTGAATAAAATAGACCATAAGAGTAACAATGTCTGTTTTGTCTACTGGCTGCGCCATGCGGGACCAAGCAGAAGGAGCGAGAACGTGAGTGACGTGAGCGCAAAGAGAGAGGTGATTCTCGATGTTGCCGCCGGGCTCTTCGCGCGATACGGCTTCCGGAAAACGAGCGTCGCGGACATCATCCGCGAGGCGGGAGTCGCGCGCGCGACCGTCTATAAGTACTTCTCCGCGAAAGATGACATCTTCCAGGCGGTCATCCGGCGGGAGATCCAGGACGTACTCCGCAGAGTGAAAGAAGAGGTGGAAAAGGAGTCGACGACAAGAGACCGGCTGAGGGCCGCCGTTCTGACTCACACGGCCGAGATCCGTAAGAAGGTGAACGCCTACCGAGTGACGAGGGAGGTCCTGTCGGACGTCCTTCCCCGGGCGGAGAAGGATGTGGAGCACCTGGTGCAGGACGGGCTGAAGGTCTACCGGTGGATCCTTACAGAAGGCGTCAAGGCGGGGGAGATCGCGGTTGACGACGTGGAGACGACAGCGTGGAGCATCCTCCTGGTCTTCAAGGGAGTCTTCATGACGACCGCAACGGGCCATATCGAAGAGCGCATGGTCGGCGTGATCGATGCGCTTCTGGACATCCTCTGGCTGGGACTGAAACCACGAGAGGAGGCATCATGAGGCAAGCGGGCGAGTACCCACGGCGGGCATCTGCCATCCGGAGCGCAGGCATCATGGTGCTGGGCGTCTGGCTCGCGCTGGTGCCTGCGCCCCCGGCGCGGAGCGGTGAGCCTCTGCGGCTGACACTCGAAGATGCGATCGCCGTCGCGCTCGAGCGGGGACATGAACTGGGGATGGCGGAGGCAGCCGAAGAGGGCGCAAGGGCTCGTGTCGGGCAGTCGCGGTCGGCGTTCCTCCCGGCGGTGAGTGCAAGCGCCTCGTACACGAAGCTGGACGAGGTGCCCTACATGGACGTCTCGCAGTTCGGGAGCATGTTCCCTCCGCTCATGGTGCCGTCCGAGTACCTGGTCGAGCAGGGATATCTTGACCCATCGACGCTCGAGGGGCTTGCCGGCGACCGGGGCGCCGACAAGATCTACATGGGAGATGACGATATCTACTCGGTCGGGCTCACGGTCACACAGCCGATATTCATGGGCGGCGCCCTCCTGAGTGCGAAGGGGGCGGCCGCGCACGGGCTCCGGGCGGCCGAGTACAACACGCTCAGGACCGAGCATGAGACCAGGTACAACGTCACGCAGGCCTACGTCATGCTCGTACAGACCAACGCGGCGCTGGGGGTCATGGACGACGCGGTCGCGCAGATGCAGGGGCACATCAAGGACCTGGAGGTCATGTACGAAGAGGGCATGCTGCTGGAGCGCGACATCATGCAGGCTCGTGTCGAGATGTCCGCTATCGAACTCGATCGGAACTCGGCGCGTCACGGTGTCCGTCTTGCGGGCGCGGCGCTCGCATTCCGGATCGGGCTCGAGCCTGGCACACAGGTCGAGGCCATTGATACCCTCGACCGACCGCTCGCCGCCTCCGGCGAGTTGAGCGAACTCCTCATGACGGCGATGAATGAGCGGCCGGACCTTATGGCGATGATGGAGAGCGTCGGAGCCGCTGACAACCTGGTCGGACTGGCACGTTCGGAGTTCTTCCCCCAGATCGTCGCGATGGGCAGCTACAACTGGGACCGTCCGGACCGCGCGTACCAGCCGGAGTTCTACGATCATTGGAGCGTGACGATCGCCGCGCAGATGAACGTGTTCGACTGGGGCGGTCGGTGGAATCGAGTGCGTGAGGCGAACTCCACGCGGCTCCAGGCGGAGCGCGGGCTCGAGCTCATGGAGAGCGCAGTTTGCCTCGAGGTGGAGCAGAGCTGGCAGAGTTACGATGAAGCGCTCGAGGCGATTGACATAGCCGAGCGGGGAATCGAACAGGCGCGCGAAAGCTTCCGCGTGACCCGGGAGAGCTTCCAGAGCGGCATTGCGTCGAACAGCGATGTGCTCGATGCCAGCACTGCCTTGAGAACTGCAGAAATGAACGGAGTCGCCGCGCTGGCGCGGCTGCGACTGGCGGAGGCCGGTCTCGATCTGGCGGCCGGCGTCGTTAGCGAATGAGGGGAGACACGATGAGGATACGTACGACAGCACCGATGCGCGCCTGCCTTTTTGTTCTTGTCGCTGTGGTGCTCACGCTCGGGGGATGCGGCGGAGGCGGTGATGAGCAGGAGGCTGAGGAGAGAATCCACCCGGTGAGTGTTGCGACCGTGGAGATATCCCGCGTGACTCCGACGCTGGAGTTCTCTGGCAGCATCGCGCCTTCGAGAGAGGCATCCGTCGGCGCGATGATGAGCGCCAAGGTGAGCCGCATGCGCGTTGAGCCCGGCGACAGGGTGAACGAGGGTGACCTGATGGTCGAGATGGCCGGGGAGCAGCTCACGCAGGCAGAGGCGCAGTTCGTGTCGGCGCAGAAGGACTGGGAGCGCATGAAGCGACTTCTTGAAGCAGGCGCCGTCACGCAGCAGGCCTTCGATAGGATCGACGCCGGATACCAGGCGGCCAAGGCGTCCTACGATCTTGTCCACGAGAGCACGATGATCCGCGCCCCGTTCTCGGGCGTCGTGGCAGCGACCTACCTTGAGGAGGGAGAAGTCTTCGTCCTCATGCCTGGTGGCGGCGCATCGACACCCGCGATCGTGGAAGTCATTCAGATGGACGAGGTCAAGGTGGAGATCTCGGTCTCGGAGCGGGACCTGCCGGAGATCAGAAAGGGACTGAAGGCTGAGCTTACGGTCGCGGCGTATCCGGACCGCGTCTTCGAAGGGACTGTCAGGCTTGTGGAACCCGTCATCAGCTCAAGGACGCGCACCGCGAAGGCCGAGATCGCCATCCCGAATCCCGGCGAGCTTCTTCGTCCCGGGATGTTCGCGCACCTGGCGCTGGAACTCGCACCGCGCGAGGTGCTGCTTGTGACGCACGACGGTGTCCTCCAGCAGGAGGGGACGGGACGCTACTTCTCGATGCTTTTTGAGAACGGGCACTCGCGGCGCACGGATGTCGTCCTCGGTAGCACCATCGGAGCTCACCACGAAGTGCTCAGCGGGCTTGAGGCCGGACAGACCGTTATCACGACCGGCCGCTACCGTCTTCCGGACGGCGCGAGGGTGGCGGTTTGGGAGGGGGAGGGCGACCGATGAATCTTCCGCAGCTGGCGGTACGCCGTCCCGTCACGGTCTTCATGGTCTATCTTGCGATCGCACTGTTTGGGATCCTAGCGATCACGAGGACGCCGCTCGACCTCTATCCGGAGATGGAGTTTCCGACCGTTGCGGTCATCACGCTCTACCCGGGAGCCGGCTCCGAGGACGTCGAGAACGGTGTCAGCAAGCCTCTCGAGGACGCGGTCGCGACGGTAAGTGGGATCGACGAGATCACGTCGGTCTCGCAGAGCAACATGTCGGTCGTCCTGGCCAATTTCGAGTGGGGCACGAACCTCGATGAGGTCTCGAACGACATCCGTTCGGCGATCGAGATGGCCGGGGACGACCTCCCGGATGGCGCCGAGACGCCGCGTCTTCTCAAACTGAGCTCCGACATGGCGCCCGTCGTCGTGCTCGCTGTGAGCGCCAACGAGAGCTACGAGAGCCTGAACTACATCGTCGAGAACGAGATTGGCGACAAGCTCAGACGTGTGCCGGGCGTCGCTCTCATGAGTGTGATGGGAGGGCCGCAGCGTCAGATTGAGGTCCGGATAGACCCGCAGCGGCTCCACGCCTACGGCATCTCACTCGAGCAGATCGGCCAGATCCTCGCGGCCGAGAACCTGGACTTCCCTGTCGGTACGATCGATCAGGGGGACTCCGAGATAACGGTCCGGGTTCCCGGCGAGTTCGAGGAGCTCGAGCAGATCGAACGGACAGTGGTCGGACAGCACATGGGGTCGCTCGTGTATCTCGGCGATGTCGGCGACGTAGTCGACGATTTCGCCGACCAGACGATGCACGCGCGGTCGAACAACCGCCCGGGCGTCATCGTGTACATGCAAAAGCAGTCGGGCTCCAACAGCGTCGAGGTGGCGAGCGCCATCAAGGCCGAACTCGAGCGCATCATACCGACCCTGCCGGCCGACATCGAGATTGAGCTTCCGATGGATTCGTCGGAATCGATCCAGAACTCGCTCTCGACTCTTGTCACTGCTGTGCTCTACGGGTTCCTGGCCGTTCTTCTGGTCGTACTTGTCTTCCTCAGGAGGGTGCGGAGCACGGTCGTCGTGGGTATCACCATCCCGGTTTCGTTCCTCGTCGTGCTCATCTTCATGAACGCGATGGGGTACACGTTCAACTCCATCAGCTTGATGAGTCTGGCGATCGCCATCGGATTGGTGGTCGATGCCTCGGTCGTGGTTCTGGAGAACATCACGCGCCACATCGAGGTGGGCGAGCGCGTCAGTCAGGCGTCGACCTACGCCCCCTCCGAGGTAGCGCAGGCGCTCATGGCCTCGGCTCTCACGACAATCGCCGTGTTCATCCCCATGATCTTCGTCACCGGGATCGTGGGAGTCATGTTCAACCAGCTGGCTCTCATCGTCGTGGTGACGATCGCGGCGTCGCTTCTGGTTGCGCTGACGCTGACGCCGGCGCTCACGTCGACATTCATGAGACGGTCGTTCGACGCGAAGAAGAGCAGTAGCAGGGGGTTCTTCGATCGCGGCGAGAGGGTGCTCAAGAGTGTCGAGAACTGGTACTCGTCGCGACTCAAGTTTGCGCTCGCGCACAAGGGGCGCGTCGTTCTCGTGGCGGTTCTCGTCTTCATCGGCACGATGCTGCTCACCGGATTCCTCGGGACCGAGTTCTATCCCACAGAGGACGGTGGCTACGTCAACGGGATCATCGAGCTTGCGCCCGGCACCAGGCTGGAGCGTACAGTTGAGGTCATGAGTGGTGTGTCGGCGTTCGTGGAGGAGAACATCCCGGAGCGGGAGCACTACTTCTACCGGAGTGGCCAGACCGAGAGTGGTTTCTCGGCGATCCTGGGAGAGAAGGAGGGTTCCAACGTCGCCGAGATCGGCGTCAAGCTCATCAGGAAAAAGGACCGGGACCGCTCGAGCTTCGAAATCGCCGAGCAGCTCCGCGACTACCTGAACACGATCCCGGGCGTCCTCAGTCTCGAGATTTCCGGCGAGAACCCGATGAGTAGCGCCATGGGTGGTGGTGCGGCGGTCGAGATCGAGGTCTACGGCAACGACCTCGCGGAGCTCAACCGGGCGGCCGAGGATCTACGCGACGCGGTGCAGACGATCGAGGTGACGCGCGACGTGCGTCTCGACCGAGGCGAGCCGTTGCCCGAGCTCCACGTTGTCATCGACCGTGAGAAGGCGGCGTCGCTGGGCGTCAATACCGCCATCGTTGCATCCGCACTTCGAGCCCAGGTCTACGGCCTGGAGGCGACGCGGTTCAGTGGAGAGGGCGAGGAGTGGAACATCCTGCTCCGAGCCCCTGAGGAAGGACGCGGCGACGCCGACGACATCCTCGCACTTCCAATCGCCACGCTTACCGGCCAGACCATTACGCTGGCGGCCGTGGCCGAGCTCGTGCCCGGGACGGGGCCGACGGTGATCAATCGTGTCAATCAGCAGCGCGTCGTCAAGGTGCTTTCCGATCTCTACGGCGCGCGGCTGAACGAGGTGAAGCCTCTGATCGAGGCGAAGGTCGAGGAGCTCGACCTTCCGGCGGGCATAGGCATCGCGTTCGGCGGGGACATCGAGGAGCAGGCCGAGTCGTTCAAGGACCTCACGCTGCTGCTCGTGCTCGCCGTCGCGCTCGTCTACATTGTGATGGCCGCGCAGTTCGAGTCGTTCCGCGGGCCGTTCATCATCATGTTCTCGATCCCGTTCGCGTTCGTGGGCGTCATCTGGGCGTTCCTCGTGACCGGCACGACGCTGAACATGGTCTCGTTCATGGGCATGATCATGCTGATGGGCATCGTGGTGAACAACGCCATCGTCCTCGTCGACTACACGAACATCATGCGCAAGCGTGGACAGAACATCTACGAAGCGCTCATGACTGCCGGTCGGCGCAGGCTCAGGCCCGTGCTCATGACGGCGTCGACGACGATGTTCGGGATGCTGCCGCTGGCTCTGTCGCGGGGTGAGGGCGCGGAGTCGTGGAACCCGCTCGGTATAGCCATGATCGGCGGATTGCTGGTATCGACGGTCGTCACACTCCTGCTGGTGCCGGTCCTCTATGGCATCTTCGAGGGACGGCGAGAGAGACAGGGGGTGAAGGTGTGAAGCTGGTCTTCATGACGTACTACGTAGGCATGCACCAGGACGTGCGCGAGATTCTGACGGCCTGCGGCATCACGAGCTACACGCACTGGGATGAAGTGACGGGTCGGCTGAGCTGCGGCGAGCCGAGGGAGGGCAGCGATGTTTGGCCGGGCTACAACTCCGCGCTTCAGGCCGTGCTGCGCGAGGAAACGGCCGGCAAGCTCGACGCCGCGATCCGCGAATACAACGCGGCCCAGCGGGGCGACGAGCGGATCGACGCGTACTTCATGGAAATACAGTCCGTGATCAGGGCCGCCGACGAGTTCAACGACGGCAGCGCCGGCCAGTGAGAGTGGACCGACCTGTTTGAACGCAGGTGACACGGTAGGGCCTACTCGAACGGCTCGACACGACACGCGGGATCAGTTCCGCCGGACTCCTCAGGGTACTCTTCGAAGAGGCGGCCCCACGGGCTCTCACGCTTCCACTTCTCCACGACGGGGACTCCGTTCTTCGGATACCAGAACTTGTCGTGGTACGTCTCGCTCGCCCAGATGAACATCTTGACGATGGGCGTCTGGAACAGGAGCTTCTGGAAGATCTTA
>DAOWER010000153.1 GCA_030638405.1 Candidatus Eiseniibacteriota bacterium
ACGGTGACGGGCCAGCACCGGATCGACGAGCCCGAGACCGGGATGGCGGTCAGCGTAGAGGTCGAGATCGTCCGCAGGGACGGGTACGACGAGCACTACGGGATGGTGTTCTACAAGGCCTAGGCGGCCGGCGCTCGCTCTCGAAGCGACCGCCCGGCGAAGCCCCTTGAAGCAACCCCACGGAGCATCTGATTCATGATGGAGCTTCTCTCCATAGGCGATCTGGTCTACGACGGGACCTACCGGGTCCATTCGCGTTTCCGCCGCGCCGTCAACTTCACGGACGGCACGCATGTCGTCACGGTTCTCGACCGCGGGATGGACGCAGGTCCCGTGAACATCGTTGTCCGAGGGTTGGATTCGGCGAGGGCGAAGACGCTGCTGGTCGAACGGGGTACGGTGACCCTGGACGGCGCCCGCATGCCGTTCGACGATCGCCGCGTGTATCTCTCAGGGATCCGGCTCGGCCCCCGCGATGGCCGCGCGTTCCTGGGCGGCATCGCGCACCTCGGCGCCTTCCTCGTCCAGCTCTCTCCCGAGAAGAGCCTCGCGTTCCTGCTCGACTACGAGCGCCTCTGGGATCTCAGCGAGGGCTTCGAGCGAAACCTCGGAAGACACATGAGCCAGTGTGTGAAGGACATCCTCTACTGGAACAGGCTCCGCGGGGTCGAGCGCCTGAAGGGCTGCGGGCTCGGGCTCACGCCCGCGGGCGACGACTTCATCGCGGGTTTCCTGATCGGCCTGAACGTCCTCGGACTACTCGGCGTCAGCGACTGGTCGGAGACGCGACCAAGCGTCCTCCAAGCCGCCCTGAGCGGGAACACCCTCACCGACAGCTTTCTGTATCTTGCCGAGGAAGGCCGCGTCTTCGAGTCCATGAAGCTCCTGATCGCGTCGCTGGCGAAGGGGTCGTCCGCCGACATCCGCTCGTCGACCGAACGGCTGATCTCGATGGGCGCGACGTCGGGAGCGGACATCGGGGTCGGGTTCTACATGACAGTCCGCGAGGGCCTGACCCGGCGGCTGCGGAGGGTTCCTCACCGCGACATCATGCGGCACACCTTCTGCAAGACTGAGATCATGTGGTCGTAGTCCCGCTCGCCGTACCCGTGGCCCGATCCCGCCGAGCTGGCGCTATCTCCCGCCCGCAATCACGGCCGCTCCTAGCGCCCCGAGCATATGAGGCCTCTCCGGCACGAGCACCTCGAGCCCCAGGTCGTCCTCCATCAGTCTGACGAGGCACGGGTTTCTCGCGCCGCCGCCGCTGAAGACCACCGGTCCCTCCGGCGAGAGCTTCCTCACCATCGCGAGGCTCCTCCTGTGGATCGAGTCGTGGACCGCCCTCGCCACGTCCTCGCGCTTCTCGCCGCGAGTGACGAGACCGACGACCTCCGATTCGGCGAAAACGGTGCACATGTTGCTGAGGCGCAAGCCCTCCGAGCCGCGGAGCGCCGCCGCGCCGAACGCATCGATCGCGAACCCCAGCGCACTGGCCATCGCCTCGAGGAACTTGCCAGTGCCCGCCGCGCAGCGGTCGTTCATCTCGAATGCGGCCACGCGCCCCTCTGGCCCGAGCGCCATGACCTTCGTGTCCTGCCCCCCTACGTCCAGCACCGTCCGACAGCCCGGGAAGAGGGCCCACGCACCCTCGGCGTGGGCCCTGATCTCCGTGACCGTCGTGGCGTCGAACTTAAGCTCCGCGAGCGCGCGGCCGTAGCCGGTGACCATCAGATGATCGAACGCGGTGGCCTCGAGCAGAAGGGCACACTCGCTTTCGACATCCGGCGTGGTATCGAACCACTGCTCGCTTGCGACCTCTCCACCTTCCAGCACGACGAACTCGACGGTGCGCGATCCTATGTCAAGGCCCGCAGCCCTCACTTCGCTACCCCCGCGTGTGCGAGCACTTCGAGGAACGCCTGCACGCGCGTCTCGAGCTGCGCCATGTCCTCCATCGAATAGTCGGTCTCAAGCTTGAGGAGCGGCACGCCGGCGTCCTTCAGCGCGGCCTCCACCCTCCTGGCCTCGATGGTGTAGGGGCCGCAGAACTGAAGCGCGTAGTGGATGACGCCGTCGGCGCCGTAACCACGGACCATCTCGACGATGTGCTTCAGCCGCTCGTCGTTCGGCGTGAAGCAGGCACAGTCGATGTCGAAGTAGCGGTCGGCGATGTTGTCGACCATCTCCTCGACGTCGCGCCCGCCGTCGGCCACGAGGTTCCTCGTTCCGCGCTCGCCGACGCACGGTTCCTCGCCGACGATGACCGCACCGTTCTTCTCGATGACGAACGGTACCTTCCAGTTCGGAATGGCCATGGGGCATCCCGAAACGAGAACGCGAGGTGCGTCCACGGGGCCCACGCCGGCGCCGGCCGCGACCCGCTCATCGAGCTCATGGCAGAGTGCGTTGACGCTCTCGGTGAAGCGGACGGGGTCGTCGTAGAACGAGATCTGGTTGATGAGAAGCGCGTCACGGCCGGAGATTGGGGCGGGAGTCGCCGCCCTGAGCGCGTTCAGACGGTGGAGCGCCGCCCGCTTCGCGTTGACCGTCTTGACGGCTGCCGCGAGCTTCTCGGCGGTGATCCTGATGCCCGCGAGCTCCTCGAGCCTCTCGGCGAGGCGCTCGAGCTCCGACCGCCACAGCGCCTTCCCCGTGGACGTCTTCATGTGCGGGACCTCGATGACGAAGGTGTCCTTGAGTTCTCCGAAGAGTTCGTACGCCTTCGTCTTCCCGTCGCAGGTCGTCTCGCCGATCACGAGGTCGGCGGACGCGACGTAGGGGCAGAGGCCCGACATCGTGAACCCGAAGAACGACTTGATGAGCGCGCAGGTATTGCGGGGGAGGAGCTTCTCGGCTTCCTCCATGCCGACGTCGGCGCCGGCGCAGAGCCCGATGCAGATCCC
>DAOWER010000147.1 GCA_030638405.1 Candidatus Eiseniibacteriota bacterium
GAGCGACGCCCTACACATCGTCGACGTGGAGACCGGCAGGCTTCGCGCGAGTCTCAGGTTCCCCCTCGACGGCATGTTCACTCCCTCGTGGTGTCCGGACGGCGACCGCATCGCGTTCGTGGGCACCAGCGCCGGAGCTTCCGACCTCTACGTCGCTGACGTCGACGGAGGCAATCTCATCCGGCTGACCGACGACTTCTTCGACGAGAGGACTCCGGTCTGGTCACCGGACGGCAGTCTCATAGCTTTCGCCTCGGACCGCGACGCTCCGGTTCGGGACGACCTGAGACGGAGCTACGACCTGTACGCCATCGACGTCGCTACGCGAAACATCGAGAGACTCGTGGCGACGGCCGCGAACGAGCGCTCGCCGAGCTGGTCGCCCGACGGATCGAGGCTGGCGTTCGTGTCTGATTCGAGCGGATCGCCGCAGCTTTACCTGGCCGACCTCCGTGACTCGACGAGCGTGCGCGTGACGCATCTCATCGGCGGCGCGTCCTCGCCGAGCTGGTCTGTCGAGGGCGACCGCATGGCTCTCGGCGTCTACGGTGACGGAGGATGGAACATCGCCTCGGTCAAGGCCCCGCTTGAGGCCTTCGCGGACGCGATCGCGGGCGGAGAGCGAGAGGAGAGAATCGACCGCGCCTACTTGCGCGGCGACGCGGTCGACGCGCCCTGGTTCCCCGCCACGTGCGCGAGCGCCGGAGACGGAGCGCCCGCCGGAGCGGAAGAGGAGGCGGATGTTGTCGCGGCCGGTCCGCCCGCGGAGCCTGTGGGCGAACAGGAAGAGCCCGCGGCGGACCCTGAGGTCGAGACGACGGACGTGCAGGAAGAGCCCGCGGTGGACCCTGAGGTCGAGACGACTGGCGTGCAGGAAGAGCCCGCGGCGGACCCTGAGGTCGAGACGACGGACGGGTACCCTGACGACAGTGTCACCGTCGCCCGGGCCAGCGCTGCCTACCGCGCGGCCGTCAACGCCAACGGTCCGGAGACACACGTCGCCGGTTCTATGGCGGAGGATGAGGACGTCCGGAGGATCGGGGCCGTCGAGAAGTACAAGCCCCGCTTCACGCCCGACTGGATCACCGGTGGATTCGCCTACACGTCGGGGTACGGTCTGAGCGGCGCGGCGCAGATCGCGGTGAGCGACGTGCTCGGGAACCACCGCTTCCAGATCGCCACCACTTTCTTCTCGAGCCTCGAGTCCAGCAACTTCCACGTGCTCTACCAGCACCTGGCGCACAGGGCCAACTTCTCGCTGGGTCTGCACAACTTCAAGGACTACTACTACTCTGACCGCACGTGGCTGGGCGAGGACCTGGGCGAGAAGCGCTACTTCAGCGAGCGAAGCTACGGCCTGTCGGCCGGAGTCTCGTATCCGTTCAGCATGTTCACCCGCGTGGAATTCGACATCTCGGCCGTTTCTGTGGACAGGCAGTTCGCGACGGTTGACGATGAGGGGTACGTCGAGCTCACGGACGAGCGGGTCGCGCGGTCGCTCATTATGCCGAGCGTACGCTTCGTGAACGACACGACACTCTGGGGCTCAGTGGGTCCCGTGGGCGGCGGCAGATCTTCCATCATGCTGCAGCGGTCTTGGCAAACGGGCGGTAACTTCGCCTACCTCACCGGTATCGCCGACGTGCGGAAGTACATGCGGATGGGTGCCAGACACACTCTCGCGCTCAAGTTCGTCGCGGCGAGGAGTTCGGCGCGCAACGCGCAGAACTTCTACATGGGTGGTGTCAACAGCCTCCGCGGCTATAACGACTTCGCGTTCCACGGCCGGAACCTCACCCTGGCTTCTATCGAATTGCGCTACCCCTTCATCGACCACCTGCAGATCGCGTCGCCCATACCGCTGTCTCTCTGGGGGCTGCGCGGAGTGCTGTTCGTCGACGCCGGCGCCGTATGGGACGACGACTTCCGCGGCGTCACCGTCGGCCCGAGCGACCGCAGTCTGAACGACATCAAGGCCAGCCACGGGGTCGGCGTCAGGATGCGACTCTCGATGTTCGTCATTCGCTTCGATTGGGCGTGGCCGACCAACCTTCGGACCAGCGGCCGTGTGATGACCCACTTCGCTCTGGGTGCGGAGTTCTAGCCGCGGGTTGTTCGCGCGGCCGCCCGGTCGCGCGGTCTTTTCACCGGACGCGGTCCTCCGCGGGCGCCCGTTCTCCGGACGCTCCGGTGCTCCGAACGCGCCCGTCTGCATGCATCCCCGTGTGGGAGGAGAAAGCCCTGGTAACGGACCTGATGAAGGACCTCAACTCCGTGCAGCAGGAGGCGGTCAGCCACGGTGACGGGCCGCTGCTCGTGCTCGCGGGCGCCGGCAGCGGCAAGACGCGCGTCCTGACCTACAGGATCGCGCACCTCATACACGAACTGGGAGTGAGCCCGCGTCGCATCCTGGCCGTGACGTTCACCAACAAGGCCGCCGAGGAGATGAAGCGCAGGGTGGCCGACCTTGTTGGCGCGGACGCCCGGCTCGCCTGGATCGGCACGTTCCATTCCGTGTGCGCCAGGATACTCAGGCGTGAGGCCAACTGGGGTTGGTGGACGGCATCGTTCTCCATCTACGACGAGACCGACCAGCTGGCTCTCGTCAAGACCTGCATGGAGAAGACCCTCGTCTCGACCTCGGTCTTCTCACCCAGGGCGATCCTCTCGGCGATATCTAGGGCCAAGGACAAGCTCCTGGCCGCCGACGACTACCGCGGAACCGGCCGCTACTTCGAGGAGTGCGTTGCGAAGGTCTACGCCGAGTACGAGAAGGGCCTCGTAGAGAACAACGCGTTCGACTTCGACGACCTGATAATGCGCACGGTCGGGCTCCTGCGCGGGACGAAGGAAGTCCTCACGGCGTACTCCGAGCGTTTCGAGCACATCCTCGTCGACGAGTACCAGGACACGAGCCACGCGCAGTACGAACTCGTCAACTTGCTGTCGTCGAGACACCGCAACATCTGCGTCGTAGGCGACGACGACCAGTCGATCTACGGCTGGCGTGGCGCCGACATCTCGAACATCCTCGACTTCGAACACGACCACCAGGACGCCCGTGTGCTTCGGCTCGAGCGGAACTACAGGTCCACCGGGAACATCCTGGAGGCGGCTCACGACGTCGTCAGCAGGAACGAGCGGCGCAAGGACAAGAAGCTCTGGACGGAGAGAGACGACGGGCGGAAGGTGGCGCTCGTCAGGTGCTCGAACGAGTATCAGGAGGCCGACGCCATAAGGGACCGCATCGTCGAGCTGACGGCGGAGGGGACGCGCGACCATCACGAATTCGCCGTGCTCTACAGGACGCACGCGCAGTCGAGGGTGATCGAGGACAGTCTGCGGCGGGCGTCCATTCCGTACGACATCGTGGGGGGAGTCCGGTTCTACGAGCGCGCCGAGGTCAAGGACGCGCTGGCCTACGCGCGCGTGGTCTCGAACCCCGCCGACGCGGTCAGTCTGACCCGCATCGTCAACGTCCCGCCGAGGAAGATAGGGGACCGGTCGCTGGAACGCCTCACGGAGTTCGCCGCCAGCCGCCGGGTCCCTCTGCTGAGCGCTCTCGCCCTGAGCGCCGAGGTCGAGGGGCTCCCCGCTGCGGCCCGCGAGTCGGCCGAAGCCCTGGCGGGCGTGCTCATGCGCGCGACCGAGAGAGCCGAGCGCGACCCGGTCGACACCGTTCTCGAGGGGCTGCTCACGGACACCGGGTATCTCGAGTGGCTGAAGAGGAGCGGCACCGAGGAATCGGCGCAGCGCGTCGCGAACGTGCAGGAACTCGTGTCGGCCGCGAGCGAGTTCGTCGAGTCGAGCGACGAGGAGAGCCTGTCCGCGTTCCTCGAGCAGGTTTCGCTGGTCGCGAACATCGACAGGTGGGCCGACGGTGCGAACGCCGTGTCTCTGATGACCCTGCACAGCGCGAAGGGGCTCGAGTTCGGCGTCGTTCTCATTCCGGGTCTGGAGGATGGGCTCCTGCCGCACGAGTCCGCGTTCCTCGATGATGAGGAACTCGAAGAGGAGCGCAGGCTCTTCTACGTGGGTATGACCCGGGCGATGGACGAGCTTCACCTGTTCGCCGCGGACACGAGGAGACGGGCGGGCGTGATGGACGTGCGCTCGGCCTCCAGGTTCCTGGACGAGATAGACCCTTCGCATCTGGAGGTCCGGTCTCTCTCCGCTGTTCCCCGACGCGGGGCCTACTCGTCCGTGGGAGGCTCTTTCCGCGCGCGCGTGGGCGGGCGTCAGGGACGGACCGCTCGTGGACCTGTAGCGGCCTTCCCCGACTACGAGAATTTCTCCCAGGAGGCGCCGGAGTTCGGACCCGGAACGCGCGTGCGGCATGCGAAGTGGGGTGAGGGCGTCGTGCTGGAGTTCGCCGGGACCTCGGGTGACGCCATAGCGCGCGTCAGATTCGCCGATGACGTTGAGAAGCGCATCATGGTAAGGTACGGCAAACTGGAGGTCATCTCGGACTGACGGGAGGACGAAGGTGGCTGTCGAGAGAGGTGATGTCGAGCACGTGGCCATGCTGGCCATGCTCGCATTCACAGAAGAGGAACTGGTCGCGTTCACGACCGAGATGAACGGGATCCTCGCCCTCTTCGAGGAACTAGAGGGAGTCGACACGGACGGTGTCGAGCCGGCTTTTCGTGTCCTGCGCCGTAGGAACGTCTTCCGCGGCGACGAGCCGGGGGAGATGCTCCCGCCCGATGAGGCTCTTGCCAATGCCCCGGACAGGCACGAAGATGCGTTCCGGGTGCCGGCCGTCCTTCCCAACGACTAGCGTTCCCCTGTAGGCAGCGCCGGCACGAGGCGCCGCTCCGGGCAGGGCCGGACGCCGACGTGTGGTCTTAAGTGAAACTCTACGAGCTGACATTCTCCCAGATTCGCGCGGGTCTCTCCGCTGGCGAGTTCTCGTCGCGGGAGCTCACCGAGTCGGTGCTCGACAGGATCGAGCGGGTCGAACCCGCTCTGTCCGCGTTCGTCACCGTCCGTGGGCGCGGTGAGATCCTCGCCGAGGCCGAGCGGGCCGACGCCAGTCGCGCGTCCGGCGGGAATCCGGGCGCGCTGTGCGGCGTTCCCGTCGCCGTCAAGGACAACATCTCCACCAGAGGTCTCGCCACGACCTGTGGCTCGCGGATGCTCGAGAGCTACGTTCCTCCATACGACGCGACCGCGGTCGCTCGTCTCCGGGGCGCGGGCGCCGTCATCGTCGGCAAGACGAACATGGACGAGTTCGCGATGGGCTCGTCCAACGAGAACTCCGCGTTCGGCGCCACCCGCAATCCCTGGGACACCGGGCGCGTGCCGGGCGGCTCGAGCGGGGGTTCGGCCGCCGCGGTGGCGGCCGGAGAGGTGCCGCTCGCCCTCGGCTCCGACACCGGTGGGTCCGTGCGACAGCCCGCGGGATTCTGCGGTGTCGTCGGCGTCAAGCCGACGTACGGCCGTGTTTCCAGATACGGGCTCGTTGCCTTCGCCTCCTCGCTGGACCAGATAGGGACCGTGTCTCGCGACGTCGCGGGAGCGGCCGCGCTTCTCGAGGCCATCGCGGGGGAGGATCCGCGGGACTCGACCACCGCCGCGGAGCCCGTACCGTCGCTTCTCGCTGATACCGGGACCGACCTCACCGGCGTGGCCGTGGGCGTCCCGGACGAGTACTTCGCCGACGGACTGGACGGCTCGGTCGCGGAAAAAGTGAGCGACGCGGTCGAGACCATCCGGAGTCTGGGTGCGAAGGTTCTGACGATCTCGATCCCGCATCTCAGGTTCGGCGTCGCGGCGTACTACCTTGTGGCCGACGCTGAGGCGTCGGCGAACCTGGCCCGCTACGACGGGGTCAGGTACGGCCACCGCTCGGACCACGCGGAGGACCTCGAGAGCCTCTACCGGATGAGCAGAAGCGAGGGGTTCGGGGCGGAGGTCAAGCGGCGGATCATGCTGGGGACCTACGCGCTCTCGGCCGGCTACTACGACCAGTACTACCTGAAGGCGCAGAGGGTCCGCACGCTCTTGGCGCGGGACTTCGAGAGGGCCTTCGAATCCGTGGACGCGGTGGTCGCGCCGACGTCACCGACGACGGCGTTCGCCCTGGGAGAGCGCGTCCACGACCCCGTCAGCATGTACCTGTCCGACGTCTACACGGTACCGGTCAATCTCGCGGGCATTCCGGCACTGTCGGTCCCGTGCGGGCTTTCCGCATCGGGCCTTCCCGTCGGGCTTCAGATAATGGTCGACAAGTTCCGGGAGCCCGTCATGTTCCGGGTGGCACAGGCGTACGAGCGCGCGGCGGGCGTCGATTCGAGCCTGCCCGAGCTGTAGGAGGGGAATTCTGGAGTTCGAGTCCGTCATAGGCTTCGAGGTTCACGCGCAGCTCACGACTCGCACCAAGATCTTCTGCGGATGCGCGAACGAAACGGGAGGGCCGCCGAACACGCGCACGTGCCCCGTGTGTCTCGGGATGCCGGGTGCGTTGCCCGTGCTCAACGAGGCCGTCGTGGATTCGGCGACCGCGGTCGCGCTCGCGCTGAACGCGTCCGTCTCCAAACGGGCCGGCTTCGCCCGCAAGAACTACTTCTATCCGGACCTGCCCAAGGGCTATCAGATCACTCAGCACGCCGAGCCGCTGGCGAGAGACGGGTATCTCGATGTCGAGTTCGAAGGCCACGTCAAGCGCGTCGGCATACGCCAGGTCCACATTGAGGAGGACGCCGGCAAGAGCGTGCACGCGGAGCACGGTGGGGAGGGCGGCAGCCTCATCGACGTGAACCGCTGCGGCGTGCCCCTGGTCGAGATCGTGACGCGCCCGGACCTCCGGGACATCGATGAGGCCGACGCCTTCCTGAACGAGCTTCGGAGGATCCTGGTCAGTCTCGGCGTGGCCACGGGAGAGATGCACGAGGGGAGCCTGCGCTTCGACACCAACATCTCGGTCCGGCCGCAGGGAGCGACGGAAATGGGGACGCAGACCGAGATCAAGAACCTCAACTCGTTCAGGGCGGTTCGCAAGGCGTTGGCCTACGAGGCCGACAGGCAGTCCCGAGTGCTGCGGGACGGCGGGAAGGTCGTTCACGAGACGCTCCTCTGGGACGAGTCATCGGAGCGCGCTGTCCCAATGCGTTCCAAGGAGGGCGCGTCGGACTACCGCTACTTCCCCGAGCCTGATCTGGTCGACTTCGAGATCGACGGGCGCCGTATCGAACGCGTGAGGGAGTCGATGCCTGAACTGCCGGGCGCGTCACGTCGGCGTCTGGTTGAGGTCTACGCGATCCCGGAGTACGACGCGTTCGTGCTGACCGCGGAGCCCGCGACACTCCGCCTGTACGAGAGCACGGTCGGCGCCCTGCTGGAACGACTGGGACCCGATGCGCCTGCCACCGCCGCCAAGACCGTCAGCAACTGGGTGATGGTGATTCTCAGGGGCCATCTCAACGAGCGCCGGATCACGCTCGCGGAGCTGTCGGCGCGGGCGGCGTCCCACGATCCGACCGGCGGGAAGGACGGCGCCTCCGCTCTGGCTTCACGGCTGGCGGACGTGATCGCGCTGCGCCTGCGCGGCGAGGTCAGCGAGCCGGCCGCCCGTCGATTGTTCGACGCCGCGATGGAGTGTGCCGAGCCGGTCGACGGACTTGTGGAGAAGCTGGATCTCAGAGTGGTGTCTGACGAGGACGCCCTGAGGTCGCTGGTCCGGGACGTGCTGGCCGGGCATCCTGAAGAGGTGGCGCGCTACCACGCGGGGACGACGAAGCTCGTGCGGTTCTTCGTCGGGCAGGTGCTCGGGCGGACGGGCGGGAAGGCCGACCCCGAGCTCGCGACCCGCGTTCTTCTGGAGGAGCTAAGGTCCGGGGGGACAACTTGAGAGACACGGCGATCGCGCGAGTCATCCTGTCCGGGCTCTTGTGCGCGGCTCTTCTGGGTGGGTGCGGAGGAGGCGACGGCTCCGGGGGCGCCGACGGCTCCGCCGAGTTGGAGCAGTGGGAGAAGCCGGGCGGACGGTGGCATCCGGTGCACGGAGACGTCCTCACGAGCGAGCAGCTGGAGGAGATGGAGCGGCTGAGATCGCTCGGGTATCTCGCCGGCTCGACCGAGGCGCCCGATGTCTGGGGCGTTACGGTCTACGACGAGGCGAGGACGTGGGACGGCCTCAACTTCTACACATCCGGACACACGTCGGGCGCGACCCTGATGGACATGCGCGGCAACGTGCTCCATGAGTGGAATCACAGCTTCCTGGACGCGTGGCGCGCATGCTCTCACGGCGAGCTCCCGAAATCCAGCAAGGGCTCGGGGTTCTGGCGTCGGGCGTACCTGTTCGAGAACGGCGACGTTCTGGCCATCTTTGACGGGCACGCGATCATCAAGGTGGACAAGGACTCGCGGCTCATCTGGGCGCAGTTCGGGGGATTCCACCACGACCTCGAGGTGATGGAGGACGGGCGCATCTACGTGCTCCTGCGAGAGCCTCGTATCGTGCCCAGGATACATCCGGACAGCCCGATCCTGGAGGAATTCGTCGTCGTGCTGGACGCCGACGGCAGCGAACTCGAGCGCGTCTCGCAGCTTGGGGCGATCGAGAGGGCCGGCAGGCACGACCTGCTGGAGGGCATGAAGGAATCCGGCGACATCTTCCACACGAACACC
>DAOWER010000019.1 GCA_030638405.1 Candidatus Eiseniibacteriota bacterium
AAGGTTGCCCAGATTGACCTGTCGGAGGAAGACGATGCAGTCCGTGAACCCCTCGAACTCGTCCTCGCCAGGCACCTTGAGCTTGAGGCCCTTGTGGGCGCCGATGCCGAGGAAGATGGCCTTGTGCCCCTTGTTCCTGAGATCCGAAAGCGTGAGGTCGGGTCCGATGGGCGTGTCGTAGTGAATCTCGACGCCCATGTTCTTGATGTAGTCGACCTCGAGCTCTATGACGTCACGCGGGAGCCTGTACTCGGGGATACCCAGATAGAGCATCCCGCCGGGCACCGGCGACGCCTCGAAGACGGTCGGCGTGAAGCCCGCCAGGGCAAGATCATGTGCCACCGTGAGCCCGGCGGGGCCGGCCCCCACCACGGCCACCTTCTCCTTCCGCGTCTTTCTGGGAGGGGTGGGCCAGACGAGCTTGCCCTCACTGCGAAGCGCAACCTCGCGGTCGGTGACGAACCGCTTGAGCGCGTCGATCGAGAGCGACTGGTCCTGCCGTCCCCTGTTGCACGCGTCCTCGCAGGGGTGATTGCACACCCTCCCGCAGATCGCCGGGAGCGGGTTGCGCTCGCGGATGACGGCGAGCGCCTCCTGGTAGCTCCCCTCCGCGATGAGCCCGACGTAGCGCCTGATGTCGATGTGGACAGGACACGCCTCCTGACACGCGGGCGTCTCGCGCTCGATGTCGGGCCTGGCCTCATGGAACGGCGAACTCGGCCAGTCGATGGCGGTCCTGAGCGTCAGCCCCTCATTGAAGCGGTCGTATGGCTTGATGGGACAGACGAGGACACACGCCCCGCAATTGTCGCAGTCCTCGGTGACACGCGTGGGGCCAGTCCTGAGTGTCGCCTCGAGCCCTTTCTCGAGACTGGAGACGCTGGACAGGCCGGTCGAGGTCATCACGTGGATCCGAGGATGGCTTCGCACGGCTCTGATCATCGAGATGGCGCGGCAGTATGCCGGCACATCGGAATCGGGGAAGGTCGCGCGCTGCGTGAGCCGGCCGCCCAGGAAGGGTGCCTTCTCGACCAGATGAACCTCGGCGCCTCCGTCGGCGAGATCGAGCGCCGCTTCGAGCGCGGCGATATCGCCACCGATCACGAGAACGGACCGTCCACTCTCGCGAACGGCGCCGTTCGCGGCCTCCCGCGTTTTTGCCTCAGTCCTGGCCACGGACACTCCCGGTTGCGGCCTGCCTCACATCACCTTCGAGCGCGCTGGACCGTTCGCGCGTCTGAGCCGCGCTCCAGAGCGGCTCGCCCGACGCGGTCGCCCCGAGCACCACGAAGCCCAGGCGCCTGAGATCGGCCAGATGCCTGAGCACCTTGTAGGCCGGGATGCGCATCTCACGCGAAAGCGCCAGGGCGGTCTGCGGACGACCCTTCAGGCGCAGGCGGATCTCCTGGAGGGCGCACTCGTCGAGAACGACCTCCTCGTACATGCGCCCCAGCTCGTGGAGGGTGAAGATCTCACCGTAGACGTTGCCGTCCTCCTGGAACTCGAGCCACTTCCCCTCGACCCATCTGAGCTTCTTGTCACTGACAGCATTCAGAGCCGCTGTCAGCCGGAGCTCGAGTTCCGCGCCCGTCACCCCTTCACTCGAACCCAGCGGGCCGAGTTCCGCCACGGCCGCCTGGAAGCCCGTCACATACTCGACGAAGCGGCCGCCCTGCGCGCTCGACATCATCCTGAGGACGAGCCGCTCGGGGTTAAGTCCCATTCTGCGCAGGACCCTTCTGGTCACTTCCACCTTACCCTCGGCCTGGAGATTGCCGATCGAGTAGTGGCACTCGCCCTTGAGGCACGCGCCCACCATGACGCCGTCGGCGCCGGCCGCGAACGACTCCATGATGAGCACGGGGTCGACCCGACCGGAGCACATGACCCTGATCACTCGGACGTCCGGCGGATACTGGAGCCTCGCCACACCGGCGAGGTCGGCAGCGCCGTACGCTCACCAGTAGCAGCAGTAGGCGATTATCCTCGGACTGTACGTGTCACTCATCGGTGGGTCCTGTCTCTATGCCTTGTCTCTGAAGGCCACGCGCAGCTGCGCGCCGATCTGCTCGTCGGTGTAGTGGATCATGGTTATGGCCCGCTTGTAGCACGTCGCCGCGCAGGTGCCGCAGCCCTTGCACGCGACCTCTATCATCTTCGCCTTCACGCCACGATCCGTCTCGATCATCTCGATGGCTCCGTACGGACAGATGGACGCGCACATGCCGCACCCGCGGCACAGTTCCTCGTCGGTAAGCACGGAGACCGCCGGCTCGACCTCGACCTCGCCCGCGAGAAGCGGGATCGACGCCCTCGACGCGGCGCCCAGCGACTGCTCGAGGCTCTCCCGGACCGTACCCGGCCAGCGCGCGGTGCCCGCAACGTAGATCCCATCGCTGGAGAAGTCCACCGGCCTGAGCTTGACGTGGGCCTCGAGGAAGAACCGGTCCGCGTCCAGCGGGACCTTGAGGAGCCGCGACAGCTCCCGCGCGCCGTCGTCGGGAACGAGAGGTGTCGCTAGAACGACCATGTCGCACGGTATCTCGAAGTCCCGCCCCATCACGTCGCCCGCTACCCTGACGACGCCCTTCGTAACCGTAGGGGGCTCGTCCTTCGAGTAGCTGATGAACCTGACGCCGGCCTCCTTGGCCCGCCGGAGGAGCTCCTCGTGCTCCAGGCCGTAGCACATGAGGTCGCGATAGAGGATATGGACGGTGCTATCCGGCACCGTCTCCCTGATATGAAGCGCGTCCTTGACCGCGACCATGCAGCAGATCTTCGAGCAGTACTGGCGCTCGGAGTTCCGGGCCCCGGCGCACGTAATAAAGACGAAGCGCGAGCCCCGGAGCCGTCCGCTCGCGAGCTTCCTCTCGAGTTCGATGAGGCTGATGACGCGCTTCCCGTTGTAGCCGAAGATCCCCTCCGGCAGAAGAGGATGCGCTCCCGTGGTGACCACGATGACGCCGCACTCGATCGTTCGCTCTTCTCCCTTGAGGCGCACGGCGACGGAGTAGTTCCCGATGTAGCCGGCAACGTCGGTGACCGCGGCGGCCGTGAAGACCTTCACACGCTCTTCCGCCTTCACT
>DAOWER010000166.1 GCA_030638405.1 Candidatus Eiseniibacteriota bacterium
CCGTGGTCGACCTCGCATGGCAATGGCACCCCGAGTTGGGAGTGAGTTCGTTTGTGTCGATTACCATCGGGCCGTGACATCGCGGTCCTTCTGTCTGCAGTTCTTCTGGCAGCTCTTCCCGTTGATTCGGCCGCATATGATGTCGAATCGGGCGGCGACGATGCCGCGGCGGATGACTCGGTCCTTCGAGAGGTCCTGAACGGCCTGGATGACGACTACGCCGCTGTCGACGGCCTGGACGAGTTCATGCGCGAGGCGGCGGCCTTCAGGGAGCACCCCGTGGACGTCAACGCCGCGGAGCTTGCTGAACTCCTGCGCGTGCCGTTTCTCGACCCGGCGTCGGCCGTGCGTATCGTGGCGCAGCGTGACGCCCTCGGACCGGCGGAGTCCCTGGACGCACTCGTGTCGCGGGGATGTCTCAGCCGCGAGACGCTTACGGTAGTGCGGCCCTACCTTATAGCGAGACTACCGTCTCTGCCCGAGGTGGCGTTGCCCGAGGTGGTGTTGCCCGGGGTGGCGTTGCACGACGCGACGCTGCCCGACGCGGCGCGGCCTCAGGATGCCGCCGCCCTCGCGGCGCCCTCAACGATCCCCTCGCCGGTCACCTGGGAGCTGCGCCTTCGCGCGACTGCGCAGGAGCGCTGGGACGCGGCGTGGGGCGCACGGGGCGTCCTGAGCGGCGCCGGGACGTTCGCGAGGCTGCGCGTGTCCTACGAGGACCGGGTCGACCTGTCGGTCGCGTGCGAGAAGGACGCGGGCGAGGACAGCCTCGTGGACCACACGGCCGCCTCTCTGGTCTGGCACGGAGTCGCGGACGCGCCGGAGTGCGGACCGGCCATCTCAGTGGGGCTTGGCGATTTCGTCGGGAGCTGGGGGCAGGGGCTGCTCCTTCGGAGCGGAGGGTTCCCATCAGTTGCGGCGTACCCTCGTCGACGCGACTCCGTCAGGCGCTACGACGGGGCCGGGGAGACGACCGCGAGGCGGGGCGTGTTCGTCACCGCATCAAGAGGGAACGCGTGCGTCCGGGCCATCCTGGCCAGGAGCACGCTGGACGCGGCCATCGGTGAAGACGGGCTGACCACTTCCATCAGGACGACCGGGTACCACCGCACGGAGGGCGAGAGGGAAGGTGCGTTTTCTCTCGACGAGTCTCTCGCAGGTGTCCGCGTGAGCGTCGAGCAGATCGCCGGGCTCGAGGTCTCCGCCTCGGCGCTCCGCTTCGGTTTCTCGCCGGAGCTGGCGTCCGGTGACCCCGTGAGGCAGCGCTTCAAATTCCACGGTGAGGGATTGACCGCTGGAGGGCTCGACATTCGGACCTCACCCGGCACGCTGTCCGCCGGGTGCGAGGTGGCGATGACCTCCACGGGCGGCGTTGCCGCTCTGGCGGCCGCCCGGCTGGGGCGCGGCAGTTCCCGCGTGAACCTGGGAGGGGCGTACCTGTCGCGGGACTACTGGGTACCTCTGGGAGGAGGTGTCCCCGGTTTCTCGGGGGGGTCGAACGGCGTAGTCGGGTGGGTGGGCGCCGAGTACCGCGCAGGCTCCGACTGGAAGGCCTGGGCGGCGACGCGCATCGCACGAAGGCCGTGGCGGTCCTACCACTCGGAGCTGCCGAACGGCTCGGCCTCCGTGACCGTCGGAGGCGAGCTCCGCACGAAGCGGGGCTGGCGCGTGGCGGTCGAGTCGAAGGTCCGCGCGCGGACTGACAGCGAGGGCGATCCTCCCGTGACCGTGGAGGGCATCGTGCGCCGGGTCCGAGTGTCACTGCGGACCGAGGGGTCCGTGCCGGTGACGGTTTCGGGGTGGAGGGTCACGTCCTTCTCCGACGGACGGGAGGAGGGGTCGCTTCTTGCTGTCGCCCTGAGAATCGACGGCAGTGTCGCGGGCAGAAGCTCCTACACGGCCGGAGTGACATCGATGACCTCACAGGGAACCGTGCCCCCACTCGTGCAGTACGAGCCCCGCCTCCCGGGCGAGTTCGGGCTCAGCTCCTTGAATGTGCCGGGAACGAGGTGGTATATTCGCGTCCGGATGGGGCTGCGCGCGGGGTTGGGCCTGTCGGCCAGACTCAGCGGCGGTCCCGAGCGAGGGCAGACGCAATTTGGCCTGGGGCTGGACGCAAGGGGCTGATGATATGGCGGATAACGCGCAGAAGGTCGAGGAGTTGAGCGAGTCGGGGCGGACCTACTCGCCGCACGAGGCGGTGCTGGAGGCATCGCGCTGCCTCATGTGCGATGAGGCTCCGTGTCTGGACGGGTGTCCGGCCGGGGTGGACGTCCGCAGGTTCGTAAGGAAGATACGGTTCGGTAACTTCCGGGGTGCTGCGCGTCTGATCCGTGAGGCGAACCTGTTGGTGGGGATCTGCGGGCGCGTCTGCCCGCAGGAGATCCTTTGCATGGAGAACTGCACGCGCGGCAGCCTGGACACTCCCATCGACATCGCCGGTCTCCAGAGATTCGCAGGCGACGTCGAGCTGGGGACGCTGGCGCCGCTGCCGGAGCCGGCCGAGGGAAGGAAAGAGAAGGTCGCCATTCTGGGCGCGGGTCCGGCCGGACTGGCCGCCGCCGCGGAGCTCAGGAAGCTGGGCTTCGGCGTGGAGGTTCTCGAGCGCGCCGATTCGATGGGCGGAGTTCTCACGCAGGGCATTCCTCCGTTCCGGCTCGACCGCGGGTTCGTCGAGAGCGAGCTCGACTACATCGGGAGGCTGGGTGCCGAGGTGCACCTCGGGCGGGACGAGAAGGACGTCGGGGCGCTTCTCAAGGGCGGGTTCGACGCGGTCGTGATCGGTGTGGGGCTCTACCGCCCGTACACCATAGGGTTGCCTGGAGAAGACCTCGAGGGCGTGTACGTGGCTGCGGACCTCCTTGCCGTGGTCGGGCAGGGGGAGAGGCCCGATCTCGGTGAGCGCGTCGTCGTCATCGGTGGGGGCAACGTGGCCATCGACGCCGCGATGACGGCACTGTATCTGGGCGCCGAGAGAGTCGACATGTGTAGCCTGGAGTCCTACGAGGAGCTGCCCGCCTTCCGGTCGGAGGTCGAGATCGCTCAGGGCGAGGGCATCGAGTTTCACACGCGGACGAAGCCAGTGAGGATCGTCGGCGCGGACGGCAGGGTCTCGGGCTACGAGGGCGTAGGTATCAGATGGAAGACGCCCGGTCTTCTCGTGCCGTCGAACGCAGAGGATATTCCCGGGACCGAGTTTCGGCTGTCCGCGACGGCGGTCGTCGAGGCCATCGGACAGGGAGTGCGCGACCGCTACGAGGGGGTGGACGCCGACGAGCGCGGGCTCATCCGCGTGGACCCGGAGACGATGGCCACGTCGATGCCGGGCGTGTTCGCCGCCGGCGACGTGGTCAGCGGTGGAGCGACGGCAGTGCAGGCCTTCGCGGAGGGGAAGCGGGCGGCCGCGGGTGTCGCGGCCTACCTGAACGAGGCGGGAGCCCGCGGCGCGGCCTCCACGAAAGGAGGTGGGCGCTGATGACCAGAGCGGACGTCCGTAAGAAGGTGGACCTGTCGATCGAGTTCTGCGGCGTGCGGTTCCCGAATCCGTTTGTTTTGGCCGCTGCTCCTCCGACCGACAAGGGGGAGATGATCGCGCGCGGCTTCGAGGCAGGCTGGGGCGGCGCGGTGGTCAAGACGCTCGGGCTTGAGCACGTCGAGGTCAACCTGGTCTCTCCCATGATGGCGGGGCTCGCCTACGAGGACAAGAACCTCATCGGGCTCGAGAACATCGACCTCATCTCGGACCGCGACATCAACGAGGCGCTGGCGGAAGTAGGGGCGCTCAAGCGGGACTACCCCGACAACGTCGTGATAGTCAGTATGATGGCGAGCACCCAGGCTGAGTGGCAGGAGATCGCGCGAAGAGTCCAGGACGCTGGCGCGGACATGATCGAGTGCAGCTTCTCCTGTCCGCACGGCATGCCGGAGCGCGGGATGGGCTCGGCCGTGGGACAGGACGCCGACCTGACGTTCGAGAGGGCGAAGTGGGTCGTCGACGCGGTCGACATCCCGATCCTCATCAAGCTCACCCCCAATGTCACGGACATGCGACCGATCGCCGCGAAGGCGAAGGAGGCGGGCGCGGCGGGCATCACTTGCATCAACACCGTCAAGGGTCTCATCGGCTTCGACCTGGAGACGTTCGCGCCCATTCCCTCCGTCAACGGGCAGTCGACTGAAGGCGGCTACTCGGGTCCGGCCATCAAGCCGATCGCGCTCCGGTTCGTGGCGGACGTCGCCAAGGACGTTCAGATTCCGGTCGCCGGCGTGGGCGGCGTGGCCACCTGGAACGACGCGGTCGAGTTCCTTCTCGCGGGTGCCGGGATCGTGCAGGTCTGCACCGCAGTGATGCGCTACGGCTACGACATCGTCGAGGAGCTCAACGAGGGGCTGGCGCTCTACCTGGAGGATAAGGGGCTGAACTCACCGTCGCAGCTGGTCGGCAAGGGGCTGGGCGGACTGGTCTCGCACGAGGCGCTCTCTAGGGGCTACAAGGTCGTGAGCGCGATCGACGAGAATCTCTGCATCGGGTGCGGCTGCTGCATCGTCGCCTGCAGGGACGGGGGTCACCAGGCGCTCGAGTTCCGTGGTCGACAGGAAGACGGAGGTCTGAGCGACGTCGACGATGCCAGGATCCCCGAGGTCGACGACGAGAAGTGTATCGGGTGTGGGTTCTGTCAGACGATCTGTCC
>DAOWER010000136.1 GCA_030638405.1 Candidatus Eiseniibacteriota bacterium
GAGATTGACCCAGCTGCCCACGAAGGAGTGTCCGAGGAACCCGCCGTGCTGCTTGTTCGAGAAGGACTGCACGACGGACGCCTGAATCTCCCCTCCCACCTTGCACACCGGCCCTATGGACGTCCCTCCGTAGATCGTGGAGCACGCCCGCACCACACTTCCGTCACCGACGAAGGCAGGGCCGATGACGACGGAGTTGGCCATGACCCTGACATCACGACCGATGACGACGGGGCCCTCCCTGGCATCGAGCACGACACTCGGTCCTATCTCACTGCCCTCCCCCACGGCGACGTTCTCCTTGCCGAGCAGGCGCGCGCAGTGATGGAGCTCCTCCTTGATCTCCCCGAGCTCCGCCGTCAACTGCGCGTCCGCCGCTATCTCCGAGGCCGTCGCGGAGACCAGTTCCCACGGGTAGCGGGCCGGCCGCGCCGGGATCTCAACGATCTTATCGAGTCCCAGTGCGCCCACGCCCTCGGCTGCCACGGAAGCCTCTTCGATCCGCTCGCCCGCGCCGCTCTGAAGCAGAGCCCCGACCGTCTCAGAGGCGGACGTCAGGAGCGCATCGCCGTCGAGCTCTTGTAGCGCCCGGAGAAGCGGCTCATCGGCGATCACGCGTCCGTAGAGCAGCAGGGTCGGTTCGTCGACCAGCGTGTCGATGCCCCGCGCGGGATGCCGCTCCGAAACCAGAGCCGCAAGCGCAGGCCTGGGACAGAGCGTGACGTTCCAGTCGGGGCGCCTTCTCTCCAGCTTCTCGCGCAGCTCGAGGGCGCCGCAGCGGAGGTCGAACTCCGGACGGAGGAGCGTCAGTGGGCCGAACCTGGAGTTTTTCAGATCCTCGAGAAGAACCACCTGCATCTGTTGGTTTCTCCTTCCGTTCACGTCTGTCGCCGGACGGGCCGGCGCTCTTCGGCCGGATCTTCGCGCTGCACCGCCGGCTGCACCTGATCCTGCCGGCGGCCGACTCAGCGCCGAAGGTCGCGCAGGAGCCTCAGGTAGCTGTCGTAGCGCTCGGCGTCCAGCTCCCCCGCCTCCACGGCGGCCTTGACGGCGCAGTCCGGCTCCGGAGAATGGCTGCACACGCTGAACTTGCAGTTCGGGATGTACGGCATGAAATCGGGAAAGAGCTGGTCGAGGTCATCAGGGTGGATCCTCCAGAATCCCAGCTCGCGGAACCCCGGTGTGTCTGCCACGAGCGTCTCCTGCCCGAGGCGGAACACCGTGACGTTTGACGTCGTGTGCTTGCCCTTGTTCGTCGCCTCGCTGACCTCGCGAACCTTGATTCCCAGTCCCGGCTCGATCGCATTCAGAAGCGAGCTCTTGCCCGCCCCACTCTGTCCGGTGAAGACGGAGAAGGAACCGTCGATGTGCGTCCTGAGCTCGTCCACGCCGCGCCCGTCCAGCGCACATGTGGGGACGACAGTGTAGCCCGCCTTCTCGTAGGCGGCGGAGTGAGGCCGCCAGTCCTCCTCCGGGACCAGGTCGATCTTGTTGAAGACGATGACGGACCTGAGCTCCGCGTCCTCCGCGACGACCAGATACCTGTCGAGGAAGCGCCTGTTCAGCTTCGGGCTCGCGACAGACGCCACCGCGACCAGTTGCTCTGCGTTCGCCACGATGACCTGCTCGACTTCCCTCTTCATCCGCGGTCTCAGCCTGGACAGCACGGTCTCCCGCGGAAGCATCCCCTCGATCACCCGGGAACCGTCGTCGAGCAGCACGACCTCCACGCGGTCACCCGGGGCCAGCAGCTTCTGCTCGCTGTCCATGTCCGCGAAGTGCCGGGCCCGCACCGAGCACCGGAACACCTCGCCCGAGTCGAGTGCCACCTCCCACTCGTCGTGGAAGCAGGCAAGAACATACCCGGTCGCGACCTCAGGAGAACTCATGTCTGGGAACCTCCTCCGCGCGGTTTCCCGGCACCGGCCTCGCCCTTCCGCGGCGGCGGCTTGGCCGCCGTCTCTCCGCGCGGCGCCAATCCGTTCTCCGGCCGGACCAGCCCGTTCGTGAAGGAGCACTCCGGGCTCGGCTGCTTCTCACCTTCCACATTGAGCCTGCCAGTTCTCGCACGGATGTCGTCGATGATCGAGAAGAGCGAGGGGATGACGAAGAGCGTGAGGACGGTGGCGAAAGCCAGACCCCAGGCCAGCGCGGCGGCCATCGGACCCCACGACGCCGAGACGCCGCCCCACCCCATCGCGAGGGGAAGGACTGCCAGGATGGTCGTGATGGAGGTCAGCAGGATGGGGCGGAGCCTCAGGCAGCCGGCCTCGACGATCGACTCCCAACGGCTGGCCCCGTTCCTCCTGGCGCGCTTGATGAAGTCGACCAGAAGAATGGAGTCGTTGACGACAACGCCCGCCAGGGCGACGATGGCGACCCCCGCATTCAGCGTGAACGGATAGCGCATAACGACGAGCCCGATGACGACGCCGATGAACGCGAACGGGACGGTGAACATGACTATGAGCGGCTGGATGAACGACTGGAACTCGGTGCCGAGTATCAGATAGATGAGCAGGATCGCGATCAGGAAAGAGGTGAAGAGCGACACGAACGACTCCTGTGTCTCCTCGTATTCGCCTCCGAATTCGATCTCGTAGCCGGGGTACGCCCTGGCAACGTCGGCCAGGTCCCGTCGAAGAAGCCCGTTGACCTCCGTCGACGTCGTCCCCTCCTCAACGTCGGCCGTCACGGTGATGACGCGTTCGCCGTCGCGTCTGTGCAGGTCGGCGGGTGCCGTCCCGATACCGATCTCCGCCACGTTCACGAGCGGTATCGTCCCGCCGGCCGGAGTCCCGACACGGAGATTCCGGAGATCGTCAAGGTCGAGACGGTCGTCCTCCTCCAGTCTGACGATGACGTCGATTTCATCGTCTCCCCCGCCGCGGTACTTCGTGGCCTCGACACCCTCGAACCCGACCCGGACCGCGGTCGATATATCGGCCACCGTCAGCCCGTACAGCGCCGCCTGATCCTGAATGACCGACACGCGCATCTCGGACTTGCCCGGCGTCAGGTCGTCATCGATCTCGACCACGCCCTCGTATCCCGCGAGCGTGGTCTTGATCCTGTCGGCCAGGAATTCGAGCATCCTGGGATCGTCGCCCTTGACCCGCACCTCGACCGGACGGCCGGTGGGCGGCCCCTGCGTCGGCCGGGACAGCCACAACGAGGTCACCCCCGGCACCTCGGACATCTCGCCTCTCAGAGTGTCCATGATCTCAAGGTCGGATCGAGTCCTCTCAGAATCGTCGGTGAGGTCGATGTTGAACTGCATGTTGTGCGACGCGAGCATCCCGCGGTGGTTCTGGATCATGTAGCCCACGCGGGTCACCACCGCCTCGAACTCGTCCTCCGGGAGCGCGAAGATGACGTCCTCGAGCTCGAGCGCGACCTGGTCGGTGATCTCCAGCCTCGTCCCCACGGGCAGCTGCGCCCGCACCTCGATCTGACCCAGGTCCTCCTCCTGGAAGATCATGACGTCGAGAGTGAAGACGAGCCCGATGGCAACCACGGCGAGAAACACGACTCCGAGCATCGACAGGTACCGCCGCCTGAGCACCTTCCTGAGTGCCCGCTCGTAGCGGCATGTCAGGGCCATGAACGTCGGATGGTACTTGTTCTGCTTCGCCGCGACCCTTCCGAAATCGGACATGTGCGACGGCAGGATGAGGAACGCCTCTACAAGCGACGCCAGGAGGGCGAACGTGACGACCTTAGGAATGACGCCGATGAACTTGCCCCACATGCCGCTCATGAGAAGAAGCGGCAGGAAGGCGGCAACCGTGGTGAGAACCGCTGCCGTCACCGGTGCGAGGACCTCCTTGGTCCCGAGGATGGCCGCCTTTCGGGCGGGCATGCCGTGCTCCATGTGACGGTAGATGTTCTCGATGACGATGATGGCGTCGTCCACGAGCATGCCGAGCACGAGGACGAGGGAGAAGAGCGAGATCGTGTTGACAGTGACGCCGGCGGCGTTCATCAGAATGAACGCGCAGAAGAAGCTGAACGGAATGCCGATGGCGGCGAGGAACGCGTTCCTGTAGCCGATGAACACGAAGAGCGTCAGGGCCACCAGGACGATGCCGTAGATGGCGTTCCTCTGCAGGATGTTGAGAACGTCGTTCACCTCGATGGACGTGTCGTGTCTCACCTCGAAGCTGACGTTCTCTGTCAGCTCAGCGTCAAACTCGTCGATAGCCTCACGGACGGCCTTCGCGGCGGTGACCACGCTCGCTTCGAGATCCTTGTAGATCCAGAGGGTCACGCTTCGCTCGCCGTTCAGTCGGGCGAGGGTGAGCCTCTCGGCCAGCGTGTCACGGACTGCGCCCACGTCACGGAGGCGAATCTGCCTCCCGAACGGGTCGGACGCGATGACATGATTCTCGATGTCCTGAAGATCCTCGAACTCACCGAGCGTCCGCACGATGTACTCGGACGCTCCGATGTCGAGCGTCCCGCCCGGCACGTTGATGTTGCGCGCGGCCAGCGAGCCGACGACCCGGCTCACGGGGATGTTGTAGGACGCCAGTCGGTCGGCATCCAGCTCGACCCAGATCTCCTGCTCCCTGGCGCCGACGATCTCGACGCTTCGCACTCCGCTCACGTCAAGGACCCTGTCCCTCAGATCCTCACCGATCTCCCGCA
>DAOWER010000266.1 GCA_030638405.1 Candidatus Eiseniibacteriota bacterium
CTGAGATCCGTCATCGTCTCGATCAGAATGAAGTCGATCCCGCCTGCGGCCAGCACCTCGGCCTGGGCGGAGAACGAGTCGTAGGCCTCCCAGAACGACAGGTCACCCAGGGGCTCTATGAGCCTGCCGGTGGGTCCCATGTCGCCGGCAACGAGGACTCCATCGTGGGCGGCCTGTCTTCCCAGCCGGACTCCGGCCGCGTTGAGCTCCGCGGCCCGTTCGGACAACCCCACGGCGGCGAGCTTGATCGAGGTGCCCCCGAAGGTATTCGTGCAGATGACGTCGGCGAGAGGTACGTAGGTCCGGTGAATGCCGAGGACCTCATCGGCGTGGTCGACGTTCAGAAGTTCAAGGGCGTGGCTGCCCGGCACCGCCTCCTGCAGCATGGTGCCCATGCCGCCCTCAAAGATGACGACGCGTCCCTCTAGGAACCCCTGAAGCTCGGCGTGTGTCAAAGCCCCGCCTCCTCTACGATGCGCGGCGTGATCTTCTCCCACATGACCGGCATCAGATGGACACCCGAAACTCCGTCGATGTCGCGCAGCTCCCGGATGATTTCGCACGCGAGGCGGACGCCCTCTTCCGCCGGGTCCTCCGCACCTTCCAGACGCTGGATGGTATCGTCCGGGATCATCATTCCGGCGACCTCGTTCTTCATGTACTCGAGCGCACGAGACGACCGCGTGGGCAGGACGCCCGCGAGTATCTTCACCTTCGTGTGAAGACCGAGGTCGCGAACGCCGTCCATCCACCGCCGGAACCGAGCGACGTCAAAGACGGCCTGCGTCTGGATGAAGTCGACACCGGCCGCGGCTTTCTTGGCGATTCGGACGAGCCGAAGCCCCATCGGCTCGGCGAACGGGTTCGCGGCCCCGCCGAGCAGCGCGTCAGGGGGCCTTTTGATCTCGTCACCGTTCATGAGGCGGCCGTCACGCATACCGCGCGCAACCGAGATGAGCTGAATCGAATCGAGGTCGAACACCGGCCTGGCGTCGGGCTGGTTCCCCATGACCATGTGGTCGCCCGTCAGGAGCAACAGGTTCCTGACACCCAGCGCGGACGCCCCGAGGATGTCGCTCTGAAGCGCGATGCGGTTCCTGTCGCGGCACGTCATCTGGACGATGGGGTCGAGCCCCTCGTCGAGAAGCAGCTTCGCCGCGGCGATGGACGACTGCCGGACGATGCCGCTCTGGTTGTCCGTGACATTGACCGCGTCCACGCCCCGGAAGTGCTCCGCCTTCTTCCTGACGAGGTTCGGAGACGCCCCGAGCGCCGGTCCCAGCTCACCGGTGACGATGAAGCGTCCGCTGTCGATGGCGTCTCTTAGAGTTCGTACCAACGGATGGATCTCCTACGGTTCGCGCTCGCCCGAGCGAGGGCGCTGCCACGGTTCGCGCTCCTGCCGGGCGCGCTACGGGTCCACTTCGGCCCGGGAGCGGTCCGCGACGCGAGAATCCAGCCGCGCCGCGATCCGCCGGACGAGCCACACAGGGCCCTCTTTCCTGCCGCGGAACACGTTGAGCCACGTGGAGGTGTGCTCGAGGTCCCAGCGGTGCGCCGCGAGCATCTCTGTCAGCATCGGGACGCGACCGAGCACTCGCGACCTGGCGTAGATGGCGTACCAGATGCAGCGTTTCTCGGGGTACACCTCGCAGTGACCGCCGGGCCGTGTGCCGCCGCAGGCTCCGTTCCTGAGGCGCTTCGGGCAGCGCTGCGAACAGATGAAAGCGGTGTGGCTGAGAACACAGTCGCCACACCGCTGACATCTGAATATCGGTATCTTGATGAGATTCTCGAGAAGGAGCCCGAACCCGGAGACACAGCGCTCCAGCGACGGCCTCGCGGATAGGAAGCCGTCAAGCCAACCGCTGAACCTGGAGACCTCGCGCTCGCTCATGCGTACGGCATCCCTGTTCCGACGTGGCTCCCTCACCGTCTCTACTCGACGTCGATTCCCAGCTTCTCGAGCTCTTCCTTCGACATCTCGTAGCAGTGCTCGGGCTGTGGGAAGTCCTTCGACTTCACGTCCTCGATGTACTGACGGAATGCTCCATCGAGTATCTCCGTCAGGTCGACGTACTTCCGGACGAACTTCGGATGGAACGCCGCGAAGTACCCGATCATGTCGTGAACGATCACGAGCTGTCCGTCGGCGTCGGGACCGGCTCCAAGACTCATGCAGATAACGTCGACCGCCTCGTGGATGAGTGACATCGTCTCGGGCGGCACGCACTCGACCAGCATGCCCCACACTCCGGCCTCCTGGAGAGCGATGGCATCCTCGACGAGCTTCTTGGCCGCGTCGGCGGTCTTGCCCTGCACCCGGTATCCTCCGAGCGCAGGCGCGGACTGCGGCGTGAGACTGATGTGCCCCATGACAGGCAGTCCCGCCTTGACCATCGCCTCGACGGTGTCCGCCACCCTGGCGCCGCCCTCGAGCTTGATGGCGTCGCATCCGATGGCGATGTACTTGCCGGCGTTCTCGATGGCTTTCTCGTGCGACATCTCGTAGGTC
>DAOWER010000156.1 GCA_030638405.1 Candidatus Eiseniibacteriota bacterium
CGAGGCGGGAAAGAGCTTCATCCCGGAGGACGGCGTTTTGAGGCTCTGCTGCTTCAGCGAGATCGCGGGGGCCTCCGAACCCGACACGGTCTTTCACGTCTGGCGCTGGGGTGACCGCGAGATGGCGCGCGTGGCGCTCGAGGTCAAGAGTGCTCGCTGGAGGACCTGGAGCACGAAGCGCATCCTCGATGAATGGCGCGGCGAATGGCACGTCGACGTGACCGACAGCGACGGCGCCGTTCTCACCAGGCTGGAGTTCTCGGTCGAGTAGCCCGTGCAGCCGCGGCCGCATTCCCCACCAGAACACCTCAAGAATGCACTTGACACACCCCTCTATTCGAACTATATAATATTATGAAGTTTGAATACACCTATGCGCGAGGCCTTTGGGGGCTGCACGGATGACCGACACGGGTTACGGCACACAGAACAACAGTGGGGCGGGGGCTCCGCCGGAGGCGTTCGAGAAGGCGGCGGACCTCCTGCGAGCACTGTCTCATCCCGTCCGGCTCAGGATAGTCGAACTCCTGGGCGGGGGAGAGCTGTGCGTGAAGAGCCTCGAGGAAATGCTCGAGATCTCGCAGTCCTCCGTGTCGCAGCACCTGACGCGTCTGAAGTACGCCGGTCTCATCGAGTCCGAGCGCAGGGGGCACCTGGTCTGCTACCGCCTCGTGAAGGGCGGCGCGGCGAGGATACTGGAAGCGGCAATGAACGAGTTTCAACAGAGGGACCGAGAGGAGAAGGGTAGCCTAAGATGAGCAGATCAATGGCCGGAACCGAGGGTAATTTCGATACTGAGGTCCTGAAGTCGGACGTGCTGGTGCTGGTTGATTTCTGGGCGCCGTGGTGCGGGCCGTGTCGTCTGGTCGGTCCGATTCTCGAAGAGATTGCGGGCGAGAACGACGGGAAGGTCAAGGTTGTGAAGGTCAACGTCGATGAGAACCCCACGCTCGCGCAGCGCTACGGGGTCCGCGGCATTCCCACGATGATGTTCTTCAAGGGTGGCGAGCAGGTCGACATGACGGTCGGCGCCGCCATGAAGGATCGCATTCAGGAGAAGGTAGACGCCCTGCTGTAGTCGGACATGGAGGTAGCAAGCATGATGAAGATTCTGAAGGTTGCGGCTCTCCTGTTGTCGGCAGTGGTTCTCTCGGTTGGGTTCGCCGGCTGCGGCGGAGGGGAAGAGGCGGCGGAGCCGTCGGGTGAGGCCGCCGCGACCACCGAGGAGACCGTGACCATGCCCGCGCAGCAGGCGTCCGGCGTGGGCGTCGAGCCCGGGCAGACTCCGCCCGCGTTCGTGCTTCCGGATCTTTCCGGCAACGATGTCTCCCTCGCCGACTTCGAGGGCAAGGTCGTCATTCTTGACCTGTGGGCGACCTGGTGTGGGCCGTGCAGGAAGGAGATACCGTTCCTGGTATCGCTGTACGAGGAGTACAAGGACGAGGGGCTCGTCGTGGTCGGCGTGGGTCTCGATCAGGGTGGGGCGTCTGTGATCGCCCCGTTCGTTGAGGCGAATGACGTCTCCTACACGATCCTGGTGGGGAATCAGGAGATCGGCCGCGACTACAGAGTGAGAAGCATCCCGATGACCCTCACGATCGACAGGGACGGCCGCGTGGCCGCCAAGGACGTCGGATTCGCGCCCGCGATGGAAGGGGCGATGCGCGCCCGGGTCGAGGAGCTTCTGGCACGTTCCGCGACAGAGGCGTAGGACGGCCACTCATGTCTGAGGGTCGCGCCGGGGGACGAAACGTGAAGTGGAGTGAACTGGCACTGCCCGTCGTTTTCGTCGGACTCTGGCTTCTGCTGCAGCTGGTCGTGCTGCCGAGGCTTGGCGTGGCGACGTGACTCAAGTCACCCTGCGGGTCCGCCGAAGAGCGGGTCGAGGAGTCGTCGGGTCGCGACGACGGTAGCGAGCAGTGATGGAGCATCTCCTCATCGTTGTCAGGAAGTCGGAGTTCGTGCTCGAACTCACCACGTCGAACGGGACGCGCGTCTTTCGGGTAGGAATAGGTTCGAACCCGGACGGCGGGGACAAGATGAGGGAAGACGATTGCAGAACTCCCGAGGGCGAGTTCCGAGTCGTGTCCATCGAGGACTCGAGCGAGTGGGAACACGAGGGAGAGCGGGCCTATGGTCCGCTCTTCCTGCGTCTCGACTGCCCGCCCTGGGAGGGGATCGGCATACACGGCACGAGCGAGCCGGAGCTCGTCGGCACGAGATCGAGCAGGGGCTGCGTCCGCATGAGGAACGACGATCTCCTGACGGTGGCCGAACAGGTGACCGTGGGTACGCGGGTCAGGATAGTCCCGTGAGCGGTCGACCTGGACATGGACGTCGGCGGTCCTCGGGGAGGGGAATTCTGTTGACACAACCGGGGCCCGAGAGTAGATTCAAGCGGCCTCAGGCGGGCGTTTCTCCTGCCGGCATCTCATCACAGATCTTCGGGAGCTTCTCATGCGACCCGGTAAGTTCGTGGCCGTCGCCGGAAACATCGGTGTGGGTAAAACCCACCTCACCACGCTTCTCGCGAATCACCTGGGGTGGCGTGCGTACTACGAGCCCGTCATCGACAATCCGTACCTCGACGACTTCTACTGCGACATGGAGCGCTGGTCGTTCCACCTGCAGGTCTTCTTCCTCTCGAAGCGCTTCGAGATTCACAGGGAGATGGTGAGTTCAGACGAACCGTGCATTCAGGACAGGACCATATACGAGGACAGGGAGATATTCGCTCACACTCTTCACAGCCAGGGCTTCATGTCGGATCGGGACTACAGGAACTACACCGCCCTGTTCGATGCGATGACGAGCTTCCTGCGCACACCGGATCTCGTCGTCTATCTGCGCGCCGGCGTCGATACGCTGCAGGAGCGCATCAGGTGCCGCGGGCGCGAGTGCGAGAGGGAGATATCGGGCGAGTACCTCGAGGCGCTGAACCGAGCGTACGAAGACTGGTGCGCCCGGGCAGCCCGTATCACGGAAGTGCTGACCATAGACACGGAGGGCCTCGACCTGGTGCAGGACGAGACGGCCGTGGAACGCGTCCTCACGAAGGTCGTGGGGCGTCTCGGGCCGACCGCGCGGGAGGACCAGCCGGTCGGAGTCGGCCTGGAGGTTGCGAGCATCTAGCGTCCGTTGCGGGGCCGGCGTTCCCACAAAGCGCCCACCGGAGCCTCGCTGATCCACGATTTCGCGTGAGCCGAATGAGAACGGCACCCGAGCGTCTAAGCTCAGGGCGGCTGTATTCGTGTGTCCTGAGCGGCGCGTAGATGCGCTCCGGGTGAATTCTTGACCTATAGTCTGTATGATGGTATAATGAGGTAGGAATGAGAATGGGGGGCCCATGACTCACAGGAGACTGGCGGGGCTGGCAATCGTGCTGGCCGCGCTCCTCGTGTTGACGGGGACAAGCGTATCTGTGGGCGCCAGCAAGAAGGCGCCCGAGTTCACCCTTCCGAATCTCGATGGTGATGATGTTGCGCTATCTGAACTGCTCGAGGACGGACCGGTGATCGTGGACTTCTGGGCAACGTGGTGCAAGCCGTGCATCAAGGCGTTCCCGGATCTGCAGGAGATCTTTGACAAGTACAGAAACTGCGGGCTCAAGGTCCTGGCCGTCTCGATCGACGGACCGAAGTCGATGTCGCGCGTCGGTTCCCTCATCAAGTCGAAGGGGAACACGTTCGAGGTGCTTCTCGACCCGGGCCAGAAGGTGGCGAGGAAGTTCCACGTGACGTCCGTTCCCAGGACGGTGCTCGTGAACACGGACGGAACCATCGCCTATGCGGTGACGGGTTATCGTCCGAAGAACCACGAGGAACTGGAAGCCGCCGTGGCCGCGCTCCTTCCGGGCGACTGCCCGGAGGACGTAGAGGACGAGGAGAAGGCCGGTGAGTAAGAACGGATGGACGCTTGCGCTCCTTTCCGTCGCGCTCCTGGCTCTCGTGTCGGCCTCGGTCTTGGCTGAGACCGACGTCTACGCGAGCGGCGTGGTGCAGTGGGAGTACCTCTACAACA
>DAOWER010000215.1 GCA_030638405.1 Candidatus Eiseniibacteriota bacterium
CGTCGTCACGCCGGGCCTCGTCGATCCGCACACGCACGCCGTCTTCGCCGCCACGCGCGGGGGCGAGTTCGCGATGCGCATCGAGGGCAGAAGCTACGAGGAGATCGCAGAGGCGGGAGGGGGGATTCGCTCGAGCGTCCGATCCCTTCGTCGCGCTTCCCCGGACGAGCTCAGAGAGAACGGCCGCGGCACGCTGGACCTGATGCTCGAGCACGGGACGACCACCGCGGAGGTCAAGAGCGGCTACGGCCTCTCCCTGGAGTCCGAACTCAAGATGCTGCGCGTGATCTCAGAGCTCGCGGACACGCACGTGGTCGACGTCGTCCCGACCTTCCTGGGTGCGCACGAGTTCCCCGACGAGTGGCGCGGCGATCGAGAGGGCTACGTCGATCACCTGATCGAAGACATGATGCCCGCGGTCGCGGCCGAGAAGCTCGCGCGGTTCTGCGACGTCTTCTGCGAGGAGGGCGTGTTCACCGTCGAGCAGTCCCGTCGTGTTCTGACGGCGGCGCGCGCGCACGGGATGGAGCCCAAACTCCACGCGGACGAGCTGCACCCCTTCGGGGCGGCCGAACTGGCCGCGGAGCTCGAGGCCGCCTCGGCAGATCACCTCGTCTGCGTGTCGGACGCAGGTATCGCCGCTCTGGCCGCCTCGAGCGTCGTCGCCGTCCTCCTGCCCGGGACCACGCTCTCGCTCGGTGAGACCGCGTTCGCGCCCGCCAGGAGGATGATCGACGAAGGCGTGCCGGTCGCGCTCGCGACCGACTGCAATCCCGGCAGCTCCATGACCGAGTCGATGCAGATCATCCTTTCGCTCGCGTCCATGATGCTCCGCATGACGCCGGAGGAGGGGCTCGTCGCGGCAACCGTGAATGCGGCGGCTGCTCTTCGAGCCGAGGACGTCGTGGGGAGCCTGACGCCGGGTCGCCAGTGCGACCTGGTGCTCTGGGAAGTCGACGATTACAGGGCCATTCCCTATCACTACGGTGTCAACCTTGTCGCCGCGGTCGTGAAGCGGGGTAGTGCGGTCGTCTCCCGCGGCGCGGTCGCGGCCTGAGACCTGGGCGGCAGGACCGGGGTCTGAGCGATCTTCTGGGAGGTGCGAATGAAACTGGTGGAGTGCGTTCCGAACTTCAGCGAGGGCAGGCGGCCCGAGGTGCTGGACGCAATAGTCGGCGCGATGACGGCGGTCGACGGCGTGAGGCTTCTCGACAGGGAGATGGACGCCGACCACAACAGGGCGGTGGTGACGATAGTCGGGGAGCCAGAGGCCGTGCTGGAGGGGGTCTTCCGCGGGATGGCCAAGGCCGCGGAGGTCATAGACCTCACGACGCATGAGGGAGAGCACCCGCGCATGGGGGCGACCGACGTCGTGCCGTTCGTACCGGTCAAGGGTGTCACGATGGACGACTGCGTCGAGCTCGCCAGACGGCTCGGGGAACGCGTGGGCAAGGAACTCGAGATCCCGGTCTTTCTGTACGAGTCGGCCTGCACGCGGCCAGAGCGCCAGAATCTGGCGAAGGTGAGGAAGGGGCAGTTTGAGGGGCTGTGCGAGGAGATAGGGACCAACCCGGCGAAGGAGCCCGACTTCGGGCCGAATCGCATCCACCCGACCGCCGGGGCCACGGCCGTCGGCGCCCGGCCTTTCCTTGTGGCCTACAACATCAACCTCGGCACGACCGACCTGTCCGTCGCGAAGGCCATAGCCAAGGCCATCCGGCACTCGAGCGGGGGCCTGAGGCACGTCAAGGCGATGGGATTCGCTATCAAGGACCGGAACATCGTCCAGGTCTCGATCAACATGGTCAACTTCAAGGGCACGCCGCTCTTCCGCGTGTTCGAGATGGTCAGGAGCGAGGCCGAGCGGTACGGAGTGCCGGTCATAGGCAGTGAGGTGGTCGGGCTGGTGCCCGTCGACGCGCTGGTCGACTGCGCGGAATTCTACCTGCGGCTTGAGAACTTCCAGAGGGACCAGGTTCTGGAGAACCGCCTCTCGGAAGACGGGAGCGACGAATGACGGATCTGAGCGGATTCCTGGGGGAGCTTGCGTCTGGTTCCCCGACGCCGGGCGGTGGGAGCGTGGCAGCGCTCTGCGGCGCTCTCGGGGCAGCGCTGAACTCGATGGTGGCCAATCTGACCATCGGGAAAAAGAAATATGCGGACTACGATGCGGAGATGAAGGAGGCGCTCGCCGGCGCGGAGACGCTGCGGCTCGAGCTCACCCAGATGATCGATGAGGACGCCGCCGTGTTCAACAAGGTCATGGTGGCGCTCAAGATGCCGAAGGAGACCGACGCGGAGAAGGCCTCGCGGAAGACGGCTCTTCAGCAGGCGTTGGTGGACGCGGCCACCGTCCCGCTGGCCGTGATGGAGATGTGCGTGGGCGTGATCAGAATGGCGAAGCCGGTCGCAGAGCACGGGAACGTGAACGCGGTGTCCGACGCCGGCGTCGCGGCCCTCGTTGCGAGGGCCGGCGTGCACGCGGCGGGGCTGAACGTCCGCATAAACCTCGGAGGCATCCGGGCGGAGGAACACCAGGAGTTCGCCGCGAAGGCTGCGACCGCGATCACCGATCTCGGCGGGGAAGCCGACCTCGCCTGCGAGGAGGTCATGGAGATCGTGCTCCCGAAGGTCTCCTGAGAGAGGGGAGGACTCGCCATGCGAGGTTCGACACCGCGGCCGTCGGCCCGGGTGCAGCTGATGACGACTCTTGCCGTGGCGGCGCTGTTCGCCTTCGGCTGTTCGTGCCGCGTGCCCGAGGCCGAGCCGGTCTCGGACGAGATCCACGGGACGTTCTCGCTCGACGAGCGGTCGATGAGCTCGCTCGACTTGATAGAGACGGCGGTCAGATCCGGAGCCCTGGAGTACTCGACCGGGCTTCTATACAAGGTCTACGCGATGTTCGAGCCCGCCAGCCTTCCTCCCGAGTACGAGAGCGCCGTGCCGTCCAAGTGTGGGACGCCACTGATCTCGGAAGTGCAGCGCAACTGGAATCTGCTCTCACCGGACGATCGGGCCGAGATATCCCAGTACATAGAGCCCATCGGCATGCCCGGCGAGACGGGCACTCAGCTGGACGACGTCACCCCGGACCGTCTCAACCATGAGCGAGAGAAACTCGACTGATCCTGGAAGCTCAGCGCGAGCACTCTGGGCATCGGAGACGGCCGCCACGGCCATCTTCGTCGCCCTGGCGGCCGCGCTGGGGTTCCTGCTGCTGTCCGTGCCGAACGTCGAACTCGTGACGTTCACCGTCTTTGCGTCCGGCGTGGTTCTCGGTCGCTGGCGTGGCGCCCTGGTCGGGGCGCTCGCGATGGCCATCTACTCCGGATTCAATCCCTACGGTTCGGGACTCGGCGTGCCCACCATGTTCGCGGCGCAGCTCGCGGCCTCGGCGTTCGCAGGATTGATGGGCGGTATCATGGCTCCGCTGTGGCGCGGTCGCGCCACCGAGGGATCCCCAAGCCCGGCAGAGCGGCTCGACGCGCCGGCGGTCGACCGAACCGGTGGAGGCCGGCGGGTTCTGCCCCTGGTGGCAGGCGGGATAGGACTCGCCCTGGCCGCCGTGTATCAGGTCGCCGTCATAGTGGGCTTAGCAGTGATGAGTCCCGAGTTCCGCACCGGAGCGCTTGCCGTGCTCGTTTCGAACGCCTTCTTCTCCAGCGTGCATCTTGTGTCCAACACGGTCGTGTTCGCGGTGTTGGCCCAGACCGTTCTCCCCAAGGTGGTGCGGTTGGCCGGCCTCCGGGCGATTGACACCGGCGCGCGAACCCCGAGCGCTCCCGGAGCCTGCGGAGGGAACAAATGACACTCCGTGCGCTCCTCGGGCCTCCCGGTGCTCTTGCCACTGCCGTGATCGTCCTCGCGCTCATCGCGCCGCCGGCGGCACGTGCCGAGGAGGCGGAGGCCGAGGGAACGGGCCAGACGCCCTTCTCCCAGTCCCCGGCCGATTCGTCGGCGTCCATCCAGGACGAGCACACACGGGAGCCGGGGTGCGGTGGTGACGTCAGGCGCGTGCGCGCCTCGGGAGCGGTCGCCGCCACGGCACCGCCGGCCGGCGTAAGGCGCGTTGGAAGCGGGTGGGACGGACATCGCGTGTCACTCGCGCGCGGCGCGGTCCCCGCTGCGCTGACCGAGGTGACGCTGCGCGGCCGACCCGCCGCCGACTGGGTGGACGGAGGCCTCGACCTTCTGGCGGCCTCCTCTCCCGGTACCGGCGTCGTTGTGACCCCGAGCGGCCCGGACATCTCCACCTGGCCCGTCTACACGGCGGAGTGGCCGGGAGTTCTCCTGGGCGGTGCGGTGCCCCTGACGATCGACCAGAGGCCCCTGCGTCGTCCCGGGACGGTTCCGTTCTCGCGGCTGACGGCGGCGTACGGTCCCTTCGGACGGTCACTCCTTGGGGCCGAGTTCGGCCGGCACTACCGCGGCGGCAGTGCCTTCACCGGCTTCTTCGAGACGGAGGACGGCCGGGCTCCGTCGGCCGGGGGAAGCTACGGCTTCGACCGCGCCGGCGGTTCAGGGCTCGTGTCCCTCCCGGACGGGTGGGTCGCCGAGCTCGGGGGAACGAGGACGGCGCTGGACCGCTCGCGACCGGTACCTTCTGCCACACCACCGGCGCTCTCGAGAGAGTACATCCGCACCGATTTCTTCGTCCGGGCGTCGACGGGGAGTACGCGTGTGGAGCTCTTCCACACGCAGTCGTGGCTGGGGTCCGGCTCGCCCGGTCCCGCGGCCATGGCGGAGGTCGACGGGCTGTCCGCCCGCGTCTCCGACTTCGGTCCCGTCGACGTGGTCACGGTTCACCTCGAGCGCCGAGCGGTGGCGGGGGCGCTCGTGTCGGCGGCGCAGGAGGCCGTGGGTCTCAGGGCGGACGTCGCTGAGAGCTACCGGCTGGGCCCGAACTCGGTCTCGGTCACGGCGGGGCTGCATGCGCTGGGCGACCACGTCCTGCCGGTGGCGGGCGCCGTTCTCACGGGAGAACGCTCTCGGGGCGACGTCTGGTCGCTCGAGGCTTCGCTCTGGGGGCGTCATCCCACCGCCCTCGAACTGGCGCTGGATCCCCGGTCACTGCCGGGACTCGTCGGCACGGACGCGCTGGTCGGGGGAAACGGTCGGCTCGAGCCCGAACGCGCGGCTTCCTTAAGCGCGACCTACGTGAGGCAGGACATCCTCGCGGGGGCGGGCGCTCGTGGTGAGATCCTGCGCGTGCTCGGTCCAATCGTCCTCGACGAGTACGACGCTTCCTCCTTCGCCCCGATGAATGCCGCGGACGAGACCGGCGGAGCGCTGTCGGTCTGGGCGGCGGCGGGCGACACCTCGCGCCTGAGCGGAGCGCTCGATGTTTCCTTCGTGGCTCTCGATGCCGCGGGCGCGCTCAACGGCCTGACCCCGGTGCCGTACGTCTCGGCGTCGCTGCGGGGCTCGGTGCCCGCGTGGCTCTTTGAGGACTACCTGCGAACGCGCATCACGGCGTCGCTCGAGTACGAGTCGGGTCTGGCACGCGGTCCGTGGCACGGACTCATGGACGACTCCCGCGCGTCCCTTTCACTCATGGCCACGGGCGCCGTCGGCTCGGCGCGCTTCTTCGCCGTCCTGACGGACCTGCTGTCCAGCGACAGCGGACGCATCCCCGGCATGGAGCCCGGTGGGACCACGTTCGCCGCCGGCTTCTCGTGGCGATTCATCGACTGATACGGTCCCCACAAGGCCCCTCCTGCCCGCAAGGCTCAAACTCCCCGAACTTTGATTTGCATTGCGTTTTGCAATCCGTTAGATTCTAATCTCCGGGAGGGGAGGAAGGGATGAGGGGCATATTCACCCGCGAGGAGCGCGCGGTCGTGCTGTTCCTGGCGGTGTCACTTCTGGTCGGAACGGCTGTGGTGCAGGCGGGGAGGGTGTTTCCCTCCGCCGTCCCGGACTTCGGTGGAGCTTCCGGGCGGCCCGGGCAGGCGCCCGCGGTCGACGATCCGCCGAGGGGGCCGGTTGATGTCAACACTGCCGGCGTGGATGATCTGATTCGCCTCCCGGGCGTCGGCCCGGTGCGGGCGGCTGAGATCGTGCGCCGGCGCGAACTCCTGGGTGGATACTCCACACTGGAAGAGCTGCTCGAGATCAAGGGCATCGGACCCGCGACTCTCGATGGTCTCAGGAGCAACGCGACGGTAGGCGGGGGCGCGGCGTCGGCAGCCGACTCCAGCCGTACGACAAAGGCGTCCGGATCCTGATGCTGGGCGCGCGACACCGGAGGAATCACTCGTGAGAGAGAGCTTCCCACGGACCAGGACGGTCATCGTCGTCAGGTTCCTCGTCGCCGCCGCCATCACGCTGACGGCTCTGATCGGCGGCTCGAGCCTGGCTCGTCCTGCCGTCCTGATCCTCGGCAGTATCGCCGCCGCACTCACCGTGGTGTATCTCCTCTGGCACGCGGCGGGCGGTCGTCCCCACCTGCTTCTGCTCGTGCAGTGCACCGTGGACGTCGTCTTCATCACACTCCTGGCTTACTTCTCCGGCGGCCTCGGCAGTCCGTTCAAGCTCCTCTACTTCCTTCCGGTGATCGTCGTGGCCGGACGGCTCGGCCTGCGCCCCGGACTGGCAGTGGCCGGGGGCGCCGTGGCCGGCCACGTCGTGCTGGTGCTGACCGGCCCGCCGTCCTGGAGCCACCTGATGGAGTCGGGGGCCGTGGCGGAGATAGCCATACTGCTTATCTCGCTGGTTCTGGTCGCCCTGCTCGAGGGCCACCTCGCGCGGAAGGCGGGGGAGAGCGAGGACCAGCTCACGGTCACGCGCTCGGAGCTCGACACGGCTGAACTCCGAATCGCCGACATCCTCGACGGCATCAGCAGCGGACTCGTTCTCATAGACACCTCAGGGTCGGTCGCGTACCTGAACAGGGCCGGCGAGACGATCCTTGGGATTCCGGGAGCGGATTCCAAGGGCACCGACTACAGGCTGGTGTTCGCCGACGTACCCGCGTTCTGCGAGCGGATCTCCGCGGCCCTCGACGCCGGCCGTCCTGAGGCGCGGGTGGAGTTCTTCATCAAGCGAAGGGGCGGTGGCAGCACCCCGGTCGGTCTCTCCACCTCGATACTCCGGAGCGGCCAGGGTGAGGACAGGGGAGTCATCGCCATCTTTCAGGACCTGACCAGGGCGCGTCAGGTCGAGGAGCGGCTCCGGCACGACGACCGCCTCTCCGCGCTCGGTGAGTTTGCCGCGGGCGTCGCACACGAGATACGGAATCCGCTCTACGCGATCAAGGGGTCGATAGACCTCCTCAAGGAGACGATCAAGCCCAAGGGTGACGAGGCCAAGCTGATAGAGCTGGTCTCGCGCGAGACCGACAGGCTCAATACGCTCCTTCAGGACGTGCTGCAGTACGGCAGGATGGAATCGGGCGAACGCGAGAGCGTACGACTCGACGCGCTCGTCGGGGAGGTCGCCGAGCTTGCCCGCCAGCACCCGGCGATGGCGCCGACGACGGACCTCGTCGTCGAGGCGACGGACCAGGTCGAGGGAGTAGTCAACGCGGAGCAAATACGGCGGGCGCTCCTCAATCTCACCATCAATGCTCTCGAGGCCATTGAGGGCGAGGGGCGGGTCCGTCTGTCGCTCGTGCCGCAAGCGGCCTTTGCCGCACGCGGGCTCGCCGGCGCTTCGGGCTGCGGCGTCGCTCTGATCGTCGAGGATACCGGGTACGGCATTCCGGTAGACAGCAAGGACGAGGTGTTCCAGCCGTTCAAGACCACGAAGAAGGGCGGGACCGGGCTGGGGCTGGCCATAGTGGACAAGACCGTCCGGGCGCACGGCGGACGGATCGCGGTCGTAAGCGAACCGGGCAAGGGCAGCAGGTTCATCATGTATCTGCCGGTCTGAAGCCCCGGGGATTCGGGGACCAACAACCCGGAAGGAAGTGTCAGATGGCAGAGGGCAGGATACTCATCATCGACGATGAGGACAGCATCAGGGAGTATCTCTCGATGATGCTCGAGCGCGAGGGCTACGAGGTCACTGCGAGCGAGGACGGCAAGAAGGCTCTCAGGCTCAACACCAAGAAGGCCCACGACGTCGTCATCACGGACATACAGCTTCCGGGCATCAGCGGCCTCGATGTCCTGACGACGCTCCGCGAGACGGACCCCACGATTCCGGTCATCATCATCACCGGGCACTCCTCGCAGGAGTCGGCGATCGAGGCGCTGAACATCGGCGCCTTCTACTACCTCCTGAAGCCCGTGTCGAACGAGGAGTTGAAGCAGGTCGTGAGAACCGCCCTCCAGATGCGACGGCTCAAGGACGAGAACACCGACCTCGAGCGAGCGCTTCACCCGACGGGCGAGAAGGAGATGGTGGGGGAGAGCGGGGGGATAGCGTCGGTGTTCGACCTCATCGACCGCGTGGCAAAGACGTCCAGCACGGTGCTGCTCCACGGCGAAAGCGGCACGGGGAAGGAGCTGGTCGCGCAGGCCATCCACGCGCGGAGCGCCAGGTCCGAGAAACGCTTCGTGTCCATCAACTGCGGCGCCCTTCCCGAGACGCTGCTCGAGAGCGAGCTCTTCGGCCACGTCAAGGGATCGTTCACGGGGGCCATCAGGGACAAGAAGGGCCTGTTCGTGGTCGCGGAGGGAGGGACGTTCCTCCTGGACGAGGTCAGTGAGACCTCGACCGCTATCCAGGTGAAGCTCCTTCGCGTGCTGCAGGAGCGCGAGGTCGTGCCCGTAGGCGGTACGAAGCCGACCAAGGTTGACGTCCGCGTGATCGCCGCGACCAACGCGGATCTCGAGAAGGCGATCGAAGAAGGGCGCTTCCGCAAGGACCTCTACTACAGGCTGAACGTCATACCCATCACGATCCCGCCGCTCAGGGAGCGGAGGGAGGACATACCGCTTCTCGTCGAGCATTTCCTGAACAGGTTCGCCGGTGGCGCCAAGCGTGTGTCCGACGACGCAATGGAGATCCTCTCGAGCTACGACTGGCCCGGGAACGTGAGGGAGCTCGAGAACATCATCGAGCGCGCGGTCATTCTCGAGGACGGCGACGCGGTGACGGCCGAGAGTCTCAACGTGTCCATCTTCCCCGAGCGTCTGAGAAAGCAGGCGCGCACCGCCTCAGATAGCGAGCTCGGGGTCTCCGGCGTGACGCTGGATGAACTCGAGCGGCGATACCTGCTGCAGACCCTCGAGGCGACCGGCTGGAAGAAGAAGAACGCGGCAGAGATCCTCGGGATCAACCCGTCGACTCTCTACCGGAAGCTCCAGCGCTACGGCATGGACGCGGGCGGCGAGGAAGATGAGTGATCCCCGCGCCGAGGGGGTCCGCTTATGAGAGTGATCGCGGGCCGACTGAGAGGGTCCGCCATTCGTGCGCCGGCGGCGGGCGCGGTGCGTCCGACGTACGACCGCGTGCGTGAGTCGCTGTTCTCTATTATAGAGCCGTTTCTTGGCGAGGCAGCCGTTCTGGATCTCTTCGCCGGCTCCGGCAGCCTGGGCATTGAGAGCCTGTCCCGCGGCTCGAACCGCGCGACGTTCGTCGAGATCGACAGGGGTATTCTCGGTGTCGTCAGGGAGAACGTGGAGCGCCTCGGCCTGGTGGAGCAGTGCAGGCTCATAAAGGGCGACGCGCTGGCCGTTCTCAGGCGAGCCGTGCCGGGTGGGCCGTTCGACATCGCGTTCGTTGACCCGCCCTATTCGTCGGGTCTGGCCGTAGGCGCGCTCGAGCTTCTGGCGGCGGAAGGGCATCTCGCGGACGAGGCGATCGTCGTGGTGGAACACGCATCGGCCGACACGATGCCGGAGGCCGTCGGGCGGCTCGGTCTGATCAGATCCAAGAGATACGGTAGCACCGCTGTCGACTTCTATGAGACCCGGGCGATGAGCGCGGGCTAAGGAGGAGCAGACGTGAGGCGAGCGCTGTACCCAGGCACATTCGACCCGGTGACGAACGGCCACCTCGATCTGATCAAGCGGGCGCTTCGGCTGTTCGGCGGAGTGGTCGTCGCCGTCGGAACCGGGCGGGACAAGTCCCCGATGTTCTCCATCGAGGAGAGGGTGGAATTCCTGAGGGAGGCGGTTAAGGATCTCGGAGACGTCGAGGTGATCCCCTTCGACGGGCTCCTGATCGACACCGTCAACGAGACCGGAGCGGTCGCGATCGTCCGGGGCCTGAGAGAGATTTCCGATTTCGAGTACGAGTTCCAGATGGCCCTGATGAACAGGCGTCTGGCGCGCGACATCGAGACCGTGTTCCTGATGCCGAGCCTGAGCTACATCTACCTGGATTCAACCATCATGAAGGAAGTGGCGCTCCTCGGGGGTGACGTCGACGGGCTGGCGCCCGAGGCCGTCGTTCGCGCGCTGAGCGAGAAGCGCGGGTCGCGCTAGCGAGTCCACTGAGCTCCCTTCGAAACGGCCGGTCGGCACCGGAGGCACATTGTCACCGCCAACAAGAGAGAACCGCCGCCCGGCGCTCGGGCGGGCGACCGTCCGGGCGCTCTCCGGCGCGGCCGGGGGTTCGCTCTCCTTCGCTCTCGAGGACAGGATCTGTTACTCGTTCGATGCGACGGACCTGCGCTCGCTTCCGGACGCGGTCATCTGGCCCCGGTCCTCGAGCGAGGTGTCCGAGGTCGTCCGCGCGGCCGGCGCCGCCTCGCTCCCGGTGACGGCGAGAGGGGCCGGAACCGGCTACACGGGCGGGAGTGCCCCCCTGGCCGGCGGAGTCGTCCTGTCGTTCGAGGGCATGGACCGCGTGCTCACGATCGACGTCGGACGTAGGGTCGCCGTC
>DAOWER010000276.1 GCA_030638405.1 Candidatus Eiseniibacteriota bacterium
CGTCTCGAACGCGGCGCGCGCCTCTTCTGTACCTGCGACCGGGAACGCGGCGATCCCGAAGGCCCTGAAGCCCCAGACGGAATCTCTGTCGCCTATGAATGCAATCCTAGACATGCACGGCCCTCAGCCTTCCCTCCAGCTTCTCGCGCGGGACGCCGTCCAGCTTGGCCGCCACCGCGGCGCGGACCAGCTTAATCTCAATTTGCCTCACCAGGACGAACGCCACCAGAGGTTCGATGCCGTAGGAGATGGTCCTGGCCAGCTCGACGTAGTTCAGAAGGACGTTGTCACATGCAAGCTCGAGCACGTGCGCCCTCTCACTCGTCCATTCGCGGAGGACCGGCGCCAGAGCGCCGTAGCGACCGTACTCGAGGCTGCGCGCGAACGCGTCAATTGGCTCACCCAGGTGTGCCTCAAGGAGTGAGAGGTCGAGCGTACCGCCTGGGACGAACGCCCGCAGGAGGTCCGTCCGGTCCAGGCCTGCTTCCTTCACCCTGACGAATGTTCGTATGTTGAGAAGGTCGATCTCGACTTGGAAGTACCCGGCAAGGAACTCGCTACGCTGCTCCCTCGCGGTCGCGAGGAGGTGCCCCCACATCGCGCGATCCAATGCACGATCGACGCCCGCCAGTTCGCCGTTGTCGCGGAAGGCCTCCGTTGCCGTCCGCGCCGCGTCCGTGAGCACGGCCGGGAGCGCCACGTAGTCCTCGTCCTGCACGGCCTTTTCGAGCACCCCCAGCTCGATGGTACCCACACCGTCCGTGAGCCCGAGCTCAAGGCGCGAGGGTTCTACTCCCCCTTCACCGAGCTTGAGGAGCGACGCCTTGACGAGCGACTTCAGGTTCCGGAAATCCCAGCGCACGCGGAAGAGGTCGATGAGCGCAGGGACAGGCGAAAGCGCCGAAACCGTCGACAGGGTCTCGGCGAGAGCGCGAACCAGACCCTCCTCAAGGTCCTCGGGACGGCTGACGTCGGCGATCGCTTCCTGGAACGCCGAGTCTGCCAGCACCTTGAGCGCGCCGCCCGCGTCCTCAGCGAGGAGGCGCTCGATCCACTGCCGGTCGAGGAGCCTCGTCTCCAGGCCCCTTATGCGCGCCACGGCGTATGCGTATCTGGTGTCGTCGGCCACTCGCCGTTACTCCCCGCTACTACCGAACAGTATCGCCGCCACTTCCGTCTCAAGCCTCTCCCGGGCGTCACGGAGAATCGTAGACAGGGCACAGTTGGTCTCCACCCTGCCGCTTCTCAGAATGAACCCGGCCGTGATCTGCCGCCGCTCACTCGCGAGTGTGAGACCACCACCGAGCCTGAGTTCCTTCGACACGGAATCCAAGAAGGCCTGGTCGAGTCTGCTCTCGCCCTCTCCGATGAGGACTTCCTCGTCGCCGGACTCGACAGTGTTCTTGAGGAAGCCCCTTATGAACTCGCGGTATTCGGCTTGTTTCATCGCGGCGATCCTATTACCCGCCTCGTCGAAGACGCGGTCGATGAACGCCTGCTTCTCGTCGAGGAGCTCCCGCCTTGCCGCGAGGCGTGCGAGCGTAGTGATGCGGTTCCGCTCCTCCTGCGCGCGCTGGTCGGCCGTCGCCCTGAACTCCTTCTTCTGAACGTCGGTCCTCGCGCGCGCTTCGCCTGCCACAACGTCGGCGGCCGCCTGCGCCTCGGCAACGATCTTCCGGGCCGCTTCCTCGGCGTCCGCTTTGATCTTCTTCAGGATGTCGTCAACAGCCATCGATCTACCACCTGTTCGTTCGCCCCCCGAAGAGCAACGCGCGGGGAGGCCCCAGACTTACTGGATTTCTGTTCTACGCGCCTACCGTCTGCAGGAGCAGGATCGTCCCGAGGAGCCCGAGCACAGCGTAGGTCTCCACGACGATCGCGAAGATCATGCCTTTTCCCATCTCGTCGGGCCGCTTGGCAACGAGACCGCACGCCGCGCCGGATACCTTCCCTTGGGCGATGCCGGACGTCAGGCCCGTGATGGCCAGCGGCACGCATGCGAAGAGCACCTGCCAGCCCTGCGCGGCCGTCATGGCCGTCAAGCCAAGGGCAGTCATCTTGCCGATGGCGAGAAAGAGGCCGACGATGCCGTAGATACCCTGGGTGCCGGGAAGCGCCTGGAGAAGGAGAAGCCGCCCGAACTTCTCCGGGTCTTCCGCAACGACGCCGGAGCCCGCCTGGCCGGCGATTCCCGTGCCGATAGCCGACCCGGTGCCCGCGAGACCGGCGGCAAGTGCCGCGCCCGCCAATCCCAGCATCAGTCCGTCCATACCAGAACTCCTTCCTTGTGACCGTGTCTTCCGCTCTTCCGTCTTCCGTCTTCCTGTCAGTGACACTTCGCGTCCGGGCCTCACACCACGCGGCGCCCGCGCCGCCGGCCGCCCGCTCGCTATTCTCTCTTTGTTGTTGAGTATCGCTTCTCGACCCTGAACGGCTGAAACGCGCTGCCTCCGCCGGTGAAGAACTTCGAGAAGAACTCCAGGTACTGAAGCCGCGCCGAGTGGACGAAGCCACCCAGGCAGTTGACCGCCAGGTTGAACAGGTGGCCTCCGATGAGAATGAGGACCACCGCTATCGGACCCACGATGGGGATGCCGCTCGCCATCTCCGCGACGCCGTTGATGGCCATGGCGATCGCGCCGGTCGCAAGGCCCAGCGCCAGGAGCCGTGCGTACGAGAGCACGTCGCCGAAATAGCCGACGATGTCGTAGAGTTTGAGCACGCCGCCCAGGATCTTCATGATCGGGTTGCGGTTCTTCCGCGCCCCGGTGAGGACCACGATGGCGCCCGCGACCATCGCGCCCTTCCCACAGATCGCCATCACACCATCGGGGACACTGCCACCCAGGATGAAGCTGTAGCCCAGCGGCACGAGGAGTGCTAAGAAGAGGACCCACAGGAGCTGGTCGAGAATGCCGTCCCGCCAGTGCCCCTCCTTGAAATCGGCGACCATCTTTATGATGAGACCGGCCATGATCTGGATGATGCCTAGAATGAAGACCACGTTGAGCATCTTCATCGGCTCTTCCAGCGGGTTCATGACGATGGTGCTCCGGAGCCACGCGGGCATGATGGACGGGTCGATGCCGAACCAACCGCCCGTGACCGCGCCGACAGCAGCGGTTGAGATGCCGCCCATCATGAGGAGCTTCATCAGCTGGCGTCCGCCGCCCGGTTGCATCTTCGTCATCAGGAAGAACGACACCGCGGCCAACGTGACGCCGTAGCCGCCGTCGCTGACACACAGCCCGAAGAAAACGATGAAGAACGGCGCCAAGAGCGGCGTGGGATCCCGCTCGGAGTAGGCGGGTCTGCCGTAGAGCGTTGTGACGAACTCGAAGGGGTTGATCGCACCCGAGTTATGAAGGTCGACAGGAGCGTTCTCACCCTTCTCCGGATCCCGGCTTGAGATCTCGACCTCCGGAGCTATTTCCGTGAGCCTCGCCCGAACGGCCTCCTCGTCCCTGCCTCGGATCCAGCCCTCGATGAGGAACGTCTCGCGCGTCGTGCCGAAGCGCTCTTCCGCGACCTTCTTCGCCACCGCCTCAGCTCCGTCGTCGAGAACAACCAGGACCGTGCGGTGTTCGCGCGCAAGCTCGCCCGCCTGCTCCTTGAGTTCCTCGATTCTCGCGCGAAGTCCCGCCGCCTCCTCCATCAGCGCGGCGGCCGCCTCCTCCGGAGTTCCGGTCGCACCGGCCAGGTTCACCCACCTCGCGTTGTACCGCTTCAGAACAGGCAAGACGGAAGACTCCGCGCTCTTGAGGAAGAGCACCGCGAGATACGTGGACGACCCGGCCGACGACACTTCGACCAGGTCCGATTCGTTTGTCGTCTCGGTGAGTTCAGTGGTGAGGTCCGCGACGTCCGAGGACTCGACTGTCACGAGCGCAACGGAGACAAGCCGTGTATCCGTGAGCTCCTCGACCGCAGCTTCTACGCCGACCCAGTGTGTCAGCTCTGCCGCCAGCGACTGCTTGCGCCCTATCTCCGCCTCGGCCCCGCGCATGGCGGACTCAAGCTCGATGACTCGTTCGTACCACTCGTCGAGGTCGAAGCCCTCGAGAATACCCGCGAGCTCATCCGGCTCAAGCACGACACGTGGGTTGAACATCGTGTCGAGCGTCTTCTTCTCTTTGGGGATGTAGGGCTTGAGGAAGTCCTTGAGGTGCTCGAGCTTGCCTTGCCGCGCCTGCAGGTCGCGCTCGTTGTCGCGGCGCGCCTCTTCGTCTGAACCTCGCTCGAACTCGATGGTCGGATCGGTAATGTGGAGCGCGCCCTCCTCCCGGAGAGCGGAGACCATTTCGTCCTTGGCGCCCTTGTGCGCCAGGATCTGGATCTTCCTCATCCGGCTCACAGCCATCCGACGCTACCCCCGGCTTGTGGCTGCTCCGCCCGTGATGAATTCCAGTACCTTCTTGATGCCGGCTTCTACCCGCTGCTCGGCTCCCGCGCGCACGCTCTCGACGCCCGACTTGCTCTCGGCGATGAGTTTCTCCGCCTCGACTTCGGCCTCCTGCGCCGCGGCAGCCCGGAGCGTCTTCTCCTCCTCCCACGCCGCCTTCCGCGTCTCGTCGAGGAGGCGCTCCGCGGCGTCGTGCGCCCCGGCAATCAGCGCCTTCCCCCGCACGCGTGCTGCCCGCTCGTGCTCCTCGGCATCCCGCTCCGCGCTTCTGATCCGATCAATGGCTTCAGATACCACCGTGTCCTCCACCGGCCCGGAGTGCCGGGCCGCACCGGTGCCACGCACCAGCTCAACTACCCGCCTCAACTCGGTCTCAAGCGCGTAGTTGCCCCATTCCCCGGGCCAATGACAAACTCGAATGCCGGTGGATAACCCGGTGTCAATGTGGCTTATTAGAGTCGGTAACTTCTTATGTTGTCTGGAGATATGCCGTTCGCGCGTCGCTATGCACAGTTGTCCACACACGCGCCCGGGAGCGCCTCATGGGTGCGGCTCGCGATGCTGCCCGCAAGCCTCCACCTACAGCTCGGCGTCCTCGTACTCCTCTTCCTCCACGGCAATCTCGTCCAGGGCCGGCTCGGACTCGTCGCGTCTCCGCACCGGAGGGTCGGCCACGTCTCCCATCTGACAGTTGCCCTGGAACACGACGCCGTCCTCAATCACCAGTCCGCGCGTCTTGATGTCGCCCAGAAGCTGGGAGCCGCGCTGCAGTTCGATCTTCCCGGACGCGAACACGTTCCCGTACATCCTGCCACCGATCGCGGCGTTAGCGACCGTCACGTCGCCGTCGACCTTGCCGCTCTCGCCGATGACGAGAGTGTCGGCTGCGTCTATCGTACCCTCGAATTCACCGTCAACCTGGATGCTACCTTCGACCTTTACGTCGCCTTTGAGGGTCGTCCCCTCACCGATAATCGTGTTCACGTCGACCGCAATCCTTTCCTCGTCCCTAGCGAACATCCGTTCCCCCTTGACACCCGAGCCACGGCAGCTACCCACCGCCTCCGCCAGCGTCAGATTCGCCTGCAATCGAACGCTAGAAAGTAGCAGACGCCCCCCGGCGAGTCAACATCTAACACCCTACTGAATCACCCTACCAAACGCGCGCGCCGCTAGCCCAGCGACCCCAGGGTCTCGAGAATTCTCTCCAAGTCCTCGTCCGAGTAGTACTCTATCTTTATCGTCCCCTCCGTTCCCATCCGCTCGATGCGGACCTGGGTACCCAACGTCCTTTGCAGCCGCTCCTCCCAGTCACGGAGAACCGGGTCCTCTGTGCGCCGCTTCCGCGTCACTCTCTTGCGCTGCTTCTTGCCCCGCGCGAGCGCCTCCAGCTCCCGGACGGAGAGACCCCTCGCAGCGGCCTTACGGGCCACCAGGCGTACGTCTTCCGCCGTCCCGAACCCCAGAAGCGCGCGCCCGTGGCCGGCCGAAAGCTCTCCCTCGGACAGCATGTCCTGCACGTCAGGCGGCAACTCCAGCAGCCGAAGCGCGTTGGCCACGGTGCTTCTCCCTCTCCCGACGCGCTCTGACACGTCCGCCTGCGTAGCACCCGACAGCTCCATCAGCGATTCGTACCCGCGAGCCTCGTCTATGGGATTGAGGTCCTCTCGTTGGAGGTTCTCGACCAGGGCAAGCTCAAGCGCCCCGGTTTCGTCCACGTCCCGGATGATCGCCGGAACGACCTCGAGGCCCGCCAGCCGCGCCGCTCGCAGCCGCCGCTCACCTGCCACCAGCTGGTAGATGCCGGTCGGAAGCTGCCGCACGACCACCGGCTGCACGATGCCGTACGTGCGTATCGAGGCCGCCAGCTCTTCGATTGTCTGATCATCGAACCGTGACCGCGGCTGCTCTTTGTTGCGGCGAATCTCATTGACAGGGAGCGCGCGCACCAGACCCCCAACCCCCTCGTCCGGCGCGTCCGGTATCAGAGCCTCCAGTCCCTTGCCAAGAGCCTTTCGGTTCATTCGTGTCTCCCTCCTGATTCCCTCTGCCGGCCATCGGCTTTCACTACTGCCCTTCGACCACAACCTCCAGAGGTTCCGCCTCCACGCTGTCGAACATCAGCTCCTTCGCCAGTTGAATGTAGCTCTCGGAGCCCGATGAGAGGATGTCGTAAAGGATAATGGGTTGACCGAAACTAGGCGCTTCCCCCAACCGCACGTTTCTGGGGATCATCGCCTCGTACACCCTGTCACCGAAGAAGCGCCGGGCCTCGTCCGCGACCTGCCGCGCGAGGTTCAGGCGCCCATCGTACATCGTGAGAAGGATCCCCTCGATCCTCAGGGACGAGTTTAGGTTCCTCTGCACGAGGCGGATGCTGTTGAGGAGCTGCCCAAGACCCTCCAGGGCGTAGTACTCGCACTGGATGGGCACGATGACGCTGTCGGCCGCGGTCAGCGTGTTGACTGTGAGCAGGCCCAGCGACGGAGGACAGTCGATGAAGATGTAGTGATAGTCGTTGCGGATGGACTCGAGAGCGCGCTTGAGGCGCGTCTCCCGCGCCATGACGTTCACGAGCTCAATCTCGGCCCCGATGAGACGCTGGTGCGCGGGAAGAACGTGCAGGAAGGGAAGGTTGGGCGCGGGTAGAATAGCCTCACTGATGTCCCCTTCTCCGATCAGGACCTCGTAGATGCTCGTCTGTACATCGTCCTTCGAGATGCCCAAACCGCTCGTCGCATTGGCCTGGGGGTCGATGTCGATGAGCAGAGTGGGCCGCTCGGCCACGGCGGTACATGCTGAGAGGTTGACAGCGGTCGTGGTCTTCCCCACACCACCCTTCTGGTTAGCAATTGCTATAATCCGACCCATGGGCACCCCGTGTGTGGATAAGGTTCTCCTGTCAACGAGCTGTTGACCAAAGATATTGGGAAGGATACAGCCCGCGAAATTCGTGTCAATAGAGAAGTTGGGAACAGTGTGGGTTATCCACAGCTTTCTTTCTGGGGGGGCAGCGGTGCTCGCCCGAGTGCCCACGAGGGAGTTTCACGTGAAACACCGCGGGTGAAGAGGAGCTAGCCGTCCGCCACTTGTTTCACGTGAAACTCGACGAACGTCGTCGCGCGGTCGAGTCCTGGGAGCGCGATAGTCTCTGTGCGTCCAATCTCCGCTCCCTGCTGCCCCGCGACCTCACGTGCCTGCTCCACCTCAAGGGACCACCGTGGTCCCTTGAACAGCACGAGCTTCCCTCCTGGAGCGACCAGCCCCAGGCAGGACGCAAGGACAGCCTCGACGTTCCCGAGTGCCCTGGCCGTGGCCAGCCCGAACTGCATCCGGCCCTGCAGATCCTCGATCCGCCCATGGACCACTGTCACATTCTCGAGCCGCAGGCGTCTCTTCACGTCCTTGAGGAAGACGACCTTGCTCCTCCGCGAGTCCACCAGTGTCACACTCGCCTGCGGTCTCATGATTGCCGCCACCACCCCCGGGAAACCCGCTCCGCTCCCAAGGTCTCCCACGCTGCCCTGGCCGGGTTCCGCAAACGAGAGCAGAGCCGCCGAGTCCACGAAGTGCTCGCCCAGTTTGCCCAGCGAACGCCTCGAGACCACATTAATGTCCCGTGAGGCCTTGAGGATAGCCTGCCCGTACGCTGTGAGCAGGACCGCCTGCTCGTCAGACAGGTCGCCCGCCACAGTCTCCATGCTCCGGCGCGGCAGAGAGAAACTCACCACTTATCTACTCCTGGTCTCTACTGAAGACCACCGCGGCCGCGGCCTGCGCCAATACCACGGCGGCCCACTCCTACTGCTCTGTAGCTTGGGACTTCAGGTGAATGAGCAGCACGGCCACATCCGCGGGGCTGACGCCCGGGATCCTTCCGGCCTGGCCGATGGTGCGCGGCCTTATGTCGCCCAGTTTCTGCCCCGCTTCTGTGGACAGCCCGTGGACAAGCGCATAGTCCAGATCATGTGGCAGCCGCGCATCCTCATGGCGGCTGATTTGCTCGATCCGCCCTATCTCCCGGGATATGTAGCCGCGGTACTTGATCTCGATCTCGACGTGCTGCGCCACGTCTGCCGGAATGGCGACGCCGGGCGGGCACACCTCCAGGATGTCCCTGTACTGAATCTCTGGACGCGCCAGGAGCCGGTGGGCTGCCACTGGCTCGCTGAGCAGACTCGCTCCGCGCGACGCCAGCAACGCATTCACCCGTGCCGGCGTGACCGTCGCCCCACGCAGTCTCGCTTCCTCCTGCGCGGCCAGCCGCCTGCGTTCCTCCATCCGCTCAAGTGCCGCATCTGAAGCCAGCCCCAGTTTGTGGCCCAGCGCGGTCAGCCGCATATCTGCGTTGTCGTGCCTAAGCACCAGTCGGTGCTCGGCCCGGCTCGTGAACATCCGGTACGGCTCGTCGGCTCCCTTCGTCACCAGGTCATCGATGAGCACACCTATGTAAGCCTGCGACCGTCGCAGCACCACGGCCTCCTCTGAAGCCAGGCTCCGGTGCGCGTTGATACCGGCGATGACTCCCTGGGCCGCGGCCTCCTCGTATCCGGACGTACCGTTGATCTGCCCCGCCAGGAACAGACCCGGAACGTGCTTCACCTCGAGAGACGGAGCCAGCTCCCTCGGGTCGATGAAGTCGTACTCCACCGCGTAGCCAGGACGCAGCAGCCGAGCCCCCTCCAGCCCACTCAAACTCTGTATCATCTCCACCTGCACGTCGTACGGCAGGCTGGTCGACAGGCCGTTCAGGTAGATCACGTCCCCGCCGCGCGTCTCCGGCTCCAGGATCACCCTGTGCGAGTCGCGCTCCGGGAATCGGACCACCTTGTCCTCGATCGAGGGACAGTAGCGCGGCCCGATGCCGGTGATCCCCCCGGTGAAGAGCGGCGACCGATCCAGCCCACGCTCTATGATCCTGTGCGTCTCAGCTGTTGTGCTGGTGATGTGACACGGAAGCTGGTCAACCTCCAGCGCTTCCGTAGCGAAAGAAAAGGCCACCGGAGGGTCGTCTCCGTCCTGCACTTCGAGCGCTTCCCATCTGACACTGTCTGCCGCCACCCGCGCCGGGGTGCCCGTCTTCAGACGCCCCAGGCCCAGACCGAGCTTCCTGAGGTTCTCTGATAGGCTGCGCGCCGCAGGCTCTCCTGATCGGCCCCCCCTCCAGCGCCTCTCCCCCACGTGCAGAGTTCCGCACAGAAACGTACCTGTTGTCAAGATACCGATCGGGGCGTGTATCTCTCTTCTGTTTGCCAACCTCACACCATTGACACGTCCACCGGCTGTCAACAGCTGCTCCACTCTGGCTCTCACCAGTGTCAGATTGGGCTCTGCGGCGAGTGCGGCAAGCATGCGGGCGCGGTAGGCCTCCTTGTCTGCCTGGGCGCGTGGAGATCTGACGGCCGGGCCCTTGCCGGTGTTGAGCATGCGGAACTGCAGACCCGTGTCATCGATGGCTCGGCCCATTTCGCCGCCCAGCGCGTCAATCTCGCGCACGAGCTGGCCCTTGGCGAGCCCGCCGATGGCCGGATTGCAGGGCATCTCAGCGACGTGGCGATGCGAGATGGTGATGACAGCCACGCGGCGCCCGAGCCGCGCAGCAGCGAGCGCCGCCTCTACGGCGGCATGACCGGCGCCCACCACGACTATGTCGAAATCTCGCTCACGCATCACACGACTCACTTGCCAACGCAGAAACGGTCGAATATGTGTCGCAGGATCTCTTCCGGTGAAGTCTCTCCTGTTATTTCTCCGAGAGCGGCCGTGGCGTCTGCCAGCTCTGCCCCCACGAGCTCAAGAGGTGCCCGCTCGGCAAGGAGCGCCTCCACGCGATGCATGCACTCCCCCACGCTACGGAGGGCATCCGCGTGCCTGAGGTTGGACACCAGAGCGCTCCCTGAGTGAGCGGGTCCGAGCGAGGCATCGGCGAGCACGGAACGCAGTTCCTTGAGCCCTTCGCCTGTGAGGGCCGACACACGGACCAGTGGTGGGATCGCAGCGCCACCACACGCGCCCTCACGCTTGAACAGCCCGGTGAGGTCCGGCGCCCGCGCACCACGACCCAAGTCGACCTTGTTCGCGACCACGACGGTCGTTTCCGGGTCGAGGGCGGCCGCGACCGCGGCGTCCTCGTCGTCAGGCGGAGCGGATGAATCCACCACCAGCAGGGACAGGACAGCACCCCGGGCGGCAGCTCGCGCTCTCTCCACGCCGGCGCGCTCGACCTCGTCCGCGGTTTCCCTCCAGCCGGCCGTATCCACCAGACGCATGGGGATACCATCGACGTGCAGGCTCTCCTCGATGGCGTCTCTCGTCGTCCCGGGCGCAGTCGTGACAATCGACCGATCCCTCATCAGAAGAGCGTTCATGAGGCTCGACTTCCCGACGTTCGGCTTCCCGACCAGCGCGACAGAGACACCGTCGCGCACGGCAGCGCCGACCGCACAGTTCTCGAGCAAGAGCTCAACCTGGTCCCGGGCGGCCTGAGCCAGCGGCGCGAGGGCCCGGTACGCGACCCCGGCATCCACGTCCTCCGGGAAGTCGATCGCAGCTTCTGTCTCTGTCCTCAGCAACAGGAGGGTGGTGCGAAGCTCTGAGATCGGGCCGGAGAGCCCGCCCTCAAGCTGCCCGAGCGCCATCTCGAGGCCCCTCGGCGTCTCCGCCGCGACGATGTCGGCGACCGCCTCCGCCTGGATGAGATCCAGCCGTCCGCCTAGATAGGCTCGCTCCGTGAACTCCCCACGTCGAGCCTGTCGCGCCCCGGCCTCGAGGCACACGGCCAGAACGCGCCGCGCCGGGACGGCGCCGCCGTGACAACCGAATTCAATCATATGTTCGGTGGTGTATGTGTGGGGTGCCTGCATGACAGTCGCGAGGACCTCGTCGACCTCACGACCATCGCCGTCGACGACGCGACCGTGGTGCACGGTGTGGGTCGGGCAGTCGGCCAGCAGCCGCGCGCCACTGAACACGCTGTCCGCTATCCGAATCGCCCCCTCACCGGACAGCCGGACCAGGGCGACCGCTCCCGGCCCCAGTGCGGTGGAGATGGCTGCGATAGTGTCCCCGGGCAGGTGTCTCATCGTTTCGTTCCAGGTCGGCAGACGCCTGCCCCGCTACCGGGAAGGCTGCTTCCGCCTCCGCCTCTGCCCACCCCTGCTCCTGCTCTTACTCTTCGTGCCGCCCTTCGCGGGCGCAACGACGATGCTCTTGACGCTTCCGTGTCCAATGCTCCGGGTCTCGACAGCGGGGTCTGACTTGAGAACGGCATGCACGATGCTGCGATCTTCCGCATCCATGGGTTCGGTCGTAACCTGCTTCTTCGCGGCCTTGACCTGCTCGGCGAGCGACAGCGCCTTGCTCTTAAGGAAGTCCCCGCGGCGCCTCTTGTACCCGCTGACGTCCAGGATAATCTTCGGGCTCTTCTTGCTGCCGCGTTGGAGCATGCGGTTCGCCACGTATTCGAGGGCGCTCAACGTGTTGCCACCCTTGCCGATCAGGAGGCCGTCAGATCCGGCCGTCTCTATGTCAATGATCAACGTGTTCTTTTCTTCCGTCACGTGAAGCTGGCAGCTCAGTCGCATCAGCCGCAGTATGTCGGCCACGATCTCCTCAGCGTGCGCACTCGCACTCACGCGCTGCGACACGGCCACCCTGGCCACGGCGCCTCCGAAGATCCCCAGGAAGCCCTTCCTCCCACGCGCTATCACCTGGATGTTCGCCTGCTCGCTCGTGATCCCAAACTTGGCCAGTGCGCGCGCTGTTGCCTCGGCCACGCTCTTTCCTGATGCTTCGACGGTTCGTGTCATTCGATGTCCTCCCCATGCTGCCCCGTGGGTAGATGCGCCCTACTTCTTCTTGCGACGACGTCTTCCGCGGCGCTTGTTGCTCGTGTTCGACGACTGCGGCTTCCGGCTCGTCTCATCGACGGCCCCGGCCGTGTCGAACGCTGGCAGCGCGGTGACGGAAGCAGGTGCGCTTTCAGGAACACCTTCCCGGACAGCGGCATCGGGTGGTGACACACCCACGGCGGCGGACGGGCTGCGGTGGATGTAGTACTGCTGTCCGATGCTCAGGACGGTGTTCACCAGCCAGTAGATCACGAGGCCCGCCGCGAAGTTGTAGAAGAGCACCGTGAAGAGGATGGGCATCATCTTCGCGACGCCGGCCTGGCTGGGATCCGATGTCGTGAACTTCTGCTGCACGAGCATTCCGAGGCCCATGAGCAGGGGGAGCACGTGAATCGGGAATCCAGCTATCGCTGCGATCGTGTCCGGCTGTGAGAGATCGGTGATCCACAACATGAACGGTGCGCCTCGGAGCTCGATGGTTGTTCTGAGCACCTGGAAGAGCGCGATGAAGACGGGCATCTGCAGGATCATGGGAAGGCAGCTGCCCAGCGGGTTGACTCCCTCCTTCTTGTACATCTCCATCTGTGCCTTGGCCAGTGCTTCCTTGTTGTCCGCGTACTGGTCCTTCAGCGCATTCAGCTTGGGCTGAACGTCCTGCATCCGCTTCATCTCGGTGAAGCTCTTGTGTGTCAGCCTGTAGAAGAGGAGCTTCGTCAGGATAGAGAAGAGGATGATGACCACACCGTAGTTCGGGATGTAGTCGTGCGCCCAGACCACCGCCTTGAGGAGCAGAACTGACAGCGGTCTCGTCAGGCTCCACCCCATGTCGATGGCCCGCTCGAGCCCCATCCCCATCGCCGATATCTGCCCGTAGTCCTGCGGCCCTGCAAACACGCGAAACATGACCGACGCGCCCTCGCCCTCAATGGGCACGGCGGCCTTGAAACCGACGCTCCGCGCTTCGGTGTCACCTATCGCACGCGTTTCGCTGCACGTGACACCCTCCGGCGCGACCGCAGCGATGAAGTAACGCGACTGCGTCGTCACCCACTCGACGACCCCCACCCGCGGGTACTCCACCCGCTCCTTGAATCGACCGAGGCCGTCCTTCGCGATCCCTCCGTCGACCCGCACTACCGACGCAGGAGCCTTACCGTCCTCCTTCGCCTCCGTCGGCCTCACGCCCGGCCATCCGATCCAGATGGAGCGTCTTCCCGACGGCTCCCGAAGACCGGACACGTCCACGCGTGCGTCGAAGGCGTAGCTGTCCGCGCGAAACGTGTACTCGCGGACCACCGTCACGCCGTCTGCGCCGCTCGCAGAATAGCGCACCACCGCTGTCTCACGTCCAGCCGTCAGGTCGATGTAGGTTGGGCTCTCCGACTCGAACACCCAGTCGTCCACCGGCAGGGTCGTCGGGCCGTAGTCCAGGCTGAGCGCAAGAGCCCGCGCGCCGTCCGGTACCAGCGAGACCGGCACAACCGTCTTGTCTTCCGGATCGAGCCGGAGGTTGTACTCCTTCAGCTGCCACGACGTAATCGAACCACCTCGGTTCGACAGTGTCGCAACCCACAGCGGCGCGTCGATCGTAATGGTCCTCTCGGGAGTCGTCTCCTCCGCGGGGTCCTGCGTGACCATCACATCGTCCCGGTCGCCCGCTTCCGCATCATCCGTATCCGGGGTGGTGGAGCCGCGCGCCCCCTCGTCCCCGGCGGGGGTTGCACCCTCGGTCGGCCACTCAACTACTTCTCCGGCCGCTTCCATCCCCGCCTGTTCCGCCGCCATCTCCTTCCGCTGTCGGCTCTGCCAGTAGTTGAAGCCGAACAGCACAACGAAGATAAGCACGACGGCAACAATGGCGCGCTTCTGGTCCATTCACGCCTCCTCAAGAGAACTGCCTGAATCCAGGCAGTTCGTGCCCCGGCGGGATGCACCCTGCTCCGGGACGGGATCCTCTCCCCCTTCGGCCCAGGGGTTGCAGCGCAGCACCCTGGCCAAGGACAGCCAGGCGCCGCGCACTAATCCGTGTCGCATGAGAGCCTGTGCGGCATACTCGGAACACGAGGGAACATAACGACAGCTGGCAGGGAACAACGGGGACACCAGCCTCTGGTATGCTCGCACGAGCACAACCAGCATGCTGGTCATCACCAGGGGTCTCCTGGAAGACGCCATCAGGATTGCCATCTTCTTTAATCGTGGACCGCCGTCGGGGCCGGCCCCTTTCCCGCGTCAGCTGTCGCGGTCGGAGATGCGGCGGAGCTCTGCGTGAAGCGTTTGTCTGATGTCTGAGTACCGCGCGGTGGCCGCTCTGTATGATGCTACGAAGACAAGGGTCTCAATTCCAGACAGGTCCACCGTGCTCGTCCGGAC
>DAOWER010000290.1 GCA_030638405.1 Candidatus Eiseniibacteriota bacterium
CACCGCCCGCCGTTGCCGCACATGTCGGCCTCGCTCCCGTCGGCGTTGAAGTACCTCATGCGGAAGTCAGCGCGCGTGCTCGGCACGATCAGCATGAGCCCGTCCGCTCCCACCGAGAGCCTGCGGCGGCACAGCTGCTTCGCCAGCTCTCTGGCGTCGTTACCTATGACGTTCAGGCGGTCGTCGATGACTATGAAGTCGTTGCCGGCCCCGTTCATCTTCGCGAATTCCAGGACTATTCCTCCCCCTCCATGATCGCGGGCGTACCCTCTTCGAGGCTGTCGGCCAGCTCGATCTGGATGCCGGCCGCGGTCGTGCCCGGTGCGTCGATGAGCGCGCCGGCATCGGCGATCCGCCCGGTCTCCTCGTGCACCGAGTACACGTCGTCCTCGTCGGCGTCGACGAACGCGAGCAGAACGTACGGCCGCTCCGAGGCCGCAACGCCGGCGATCCGGAACGTGCCGTCCGCGGCGGTCAGGGTCGCATACCTGCAGCTCCGGACGACTCCGCCCTCCGTGGTCACTGACCGGCGGCAGGCCCACACGGTTGCCCCAGACACGCCCTCGCCGAGCATCGTGACCGCTCCGCTTATGACGCCGGTGTCCAGCGTCGCACCGGTAGAGAACATCAAGACGAACGGCTCCTCCAGGGCGACCCCGTGGTAGTCCTCGGCGGATTCGGTGAGCTCAACAACGAACGTGGTCGAGTCCGGAAGCTCAGCGACCGGCCTGCCGACGAGCGTCGTGCCGTCCCAGCGCAGGTTCTTGAGCTTCACGTCCGGCGCGATCGAGAAGCCGCGCTCGACGGAAACGCGGTTCATCTCTTCGCTGAATTCGATCCTGATCTCCGTGTCGCGCTCCGTCCCGGTCGCGCCGTTCTCGGGTACCGTCGTGACGATCTCGGGTGGAGTGCTGTCCGCCGGGCCGCCGGTTGGAGGGCCGACGCGGGCGCACCCAGAGATGAGCGCGAGCGCCAGAGCCAGCGCCAGCATGCGTGGGACTGAGCGACTCATCACGCGTTCCCCATGAGTTCTACCATGATGGCCTTCTGAATGTGCAGACGGTTCTCAGCCTGGTCGAACACCGCCGACCTGGGCCCGTCCATGACTGCGTCCGTGATCTCTTCACCCCGGTGCGCCGGCAGGCAGTGCAGCACCACCACTTTGTCCGCTGCGTGCGACAGGAGCTCGTCGTTCACCTGGAACGGCCGGAACTGACCATCTCGCTCCGCCTTCTCGTCCTCCTGCCCCATGCTGGTCCAGACGTCCGTGTAGACAACGTCGGCGCCCGTGACCGCCTCGATGGGTTCGTGCAGAACTGTGACCCGGGCTCCCTTCGCCCGGGCGGCCTGAAGCAGCCCCTCGTCCGGCTCGTAGCCCGACGGCCCCGAGATGCGGAGTTCGAACGACATGTTGCCGGCGGCGTTGACCCACGAGTTCGCGACGTTGTTGCCGTCGCCGATGAAGGCCACGACCATACTGTCCAGGTCCTTGCCCCTCTCCTGGCACGTGAGGATGTCGCCCATCACCTGGCAGGGGTGCGTCAGATCGGTCAGTCCGTTGATGATCGGAACGTCGGCCGCATCCGCCAGCTCGGTGCAGTTCGAGTGAGCGAACGTTCTGATCATGATGCCGTGCACGTAGCGCGACAGCACCTTGCCGATGTCGTACGTCGATTCGCGCTGTCCCATCTTGATCTCGGCGTCGGTGACGTACATGGGATGTCCGCCGAGTTCCGACACGCCGACCTCGAAGCTTACCCTGGTTCTCAGTGACGGCTTGTGGAAGAGGAGCCCCACCGTCTTCCCCGCCAGGTCGTTCCTCCCCGCCCTGTCGCGCTTGAGTTCCGCCGCGAGCTCAAGGAGCTTCGTCATCCTGGCCCTGTCGATGTCAGCGATCGAAATGAAGTCCTTCATCAAGCCCTCCGTGCGTTTCGCCGCCGGTCGCGGACCCTCAGGCCCTGGGATGTGCCTTTTTGTATGCGTCCTTCAGACGCTCCGTTGTGACGTGTGTGTATATCTGCGTGCTCGAGAGGCTCGCGTGGCCGAGGAGCTCCTGCACGGCCCTGAGGTCCGCGCCCGCGTTGAGCATGTGCGTGGCGAAGGTGTGCCGCAGTACGTGC
>DAOWER010000214.1 GCA_030638405.1 Candidatus Eiseniibacteriota bacterium
ATCCCGCTGCCGCCACCGTACGGATAGTCATCGGCGGTCCGGTGCTTGTCCCTGGTGAAGTCCCAGATGTTCGTAAGGCCGATGGTCAGAAGGCCCAGCTCCCTCGCCCGCCGGAGAATGCTCTCGCTCAATGGGCCCTCGAACATCTCCGGGAAGAGCGTCAAGACGTCTATCCTCAAGAGATGCCCCCTACGCCAGTCCCTCCATCAGGTGAATCACCATCCTGCCCGAGTCGATGTCCACACTTCTGACGACATCGTCGATGACCGGAAGCAGGATCTCCTTCTCGCCGTTCCGAACGACGTAGACGTCGTTCCCCGGCATGTGCATCACCTCAATGAGCTTCCCGAGGTACTCGTCCTCGTCCGTGTAGACGTCGATCCCGACGATATCAACCACGAACCAGCGATCCTCCGCCAGTGGACCGATCTGCTCTCTCGTCAGCCAGACCGACCAGTCACGAAGGGCCTCGGCGTCCTCCACGGTGCTCACGCCCTCGAACTGCACCACCTTGCGGGCCTTGTGGTCGCGCGCGCGTTCCACCGTGAGGGTACGCTCCCCACCTCGCCGACCGGTGACCCTGAGTTCCAGCGACTCGGTGATGACCTTCAACAGGTCCCGGGCCAGATCGATGACCACCTCTCCCTTGATACCGTGTGGTCGGACTATCGCTCCTGCTTCGATCCAGTCGTCCAGCGGTCTCATCGGACGGCCCTCGGGAGCGGACGCTCCGGCATTCGGGAACCTAAGGAAAGCACCTAGTCGATGATCTCGACCGTGGCCTTCTTCTCGGCCTTCGTCGCCGCCGCGCCGATGATTGCGCGGAGCGCCTTCGCGGTGCGTCCGTTCTTACCGATGACGCGGCCTTTGTCCTCGTCGGCGACCCTGACCTCGTAGACGATCATGTCACCCTTGGTTCCCTCGGTGACGTTGACGTCGTCAGGCCTGGTCACGAGACCTCGTGCAATGAACTCGACCAGTTCCTGAAGTGAGAGGTCCGTACGGTCTGTGGTCTTGGTCTCGTCCTCAAACATAGCGTTGAACCTTTCCGGGAGACTCGGTATGGACTTCTGCTACCCCTCGGTCTTCTCCGGCTCCGGCTTGGCTGCCGCCTCTTCAGTCGCCGGTGCCTCATCCGGCTTGGCTGCCGCCTCTTCAGTCGCCGGTGCCTCATCCGGCTTGGCTGCTGCCTCTTCAGTCGCCGGTGCCTCATCCGGCGTCTCCGCAGTCTCCCCACCGCCCGACTCCACCGCTGCGCCTGCGTCCGGTGTGTCCTCCGCCGCCTCCTGCGGTTCCGCCGCGGGCTCTGCCGCCGCCTCCTCGACGCCAGTCGCCTCGGGTCGTGCTTCGTCGGCCGCGGGCTCCGCCTGCTCCTCAGCGGCCGCCTTGGCGGCCTTCTTCGCCGCCTTCGTCTCCTCCTTGCCCCGCTTCTTCATGGCCGCCGCGGCCTCGGTCCGCTTCCGGGCCTCGTCCTCGATGTGAAGGAGCTCATCGTAGGGCTTGCCCTGGCGAACGTGATGCCACGTCTCCATGATCCCAATCCGAGAGAAGAGTGATTTCACCGTCTCAGTCGGCTTCGCTCCCTCGCTGAACCAGCCAAGGACCTTCTCCGTTTCGACCTTGATGTCGGCGGGGTCCTTGAGAGGATCGTAGTAGCTCAGCTGCTCGATGAACCGCCCGTCTCTGGGCGACCGTGAGTCGGCTACCACGATTCTGTAGAAGGCCCTGTGCTTCGCGCCCTTGCGCTGTAGTCTGATTCGTACTGCCACTGTGAGTTTACTCCTCGTGTGCTCGGGTCTGTCCGGTGTTTGTTCCTGTTCGGGAACCGGCGACCCGTCACATTCCAAATGGAATCCCGCTGGGGAGCTTGCCGCGCTTCCCCAGCTTCCCGAACTGTTTCGCCATCTTCTTCATTGCGTCGAACTGCTTGAGGAGCCGGTTGATGTCCTGGACGGTCGTCCCGCTCCCCCGCGCGATGCGCTTCCGCCTGCTTCCATCGATGATTCCCGGATTGCGTCTCTCGTCCGGGGTCATTGAGCTGATGATCGCCTCCACCCGCCCCAGTGCCCGCTCGTCTACGTCGACCTTACCGATCTTGCCCATACCGGGCATCATTCCGACCAGCTGGTCCAGAGACCCCATCTTCTTGAGCGCCTGAAGCTGCTCGGCGAAGTCCTCGAGCGTCAGGCTCTCCTTCCGGATCTTCTCCTCGAGCTTCGCCGCTTTCTCGAGGTCCGTGACCTCCTGAACGCGCTCCACCAGGGTCACGACGTCGCCCATTCCAAGAATCCGCGACGCCATGCGGTCCGGGTGAAACGCCTCGAGCGCGTCCAGCTTCTCGCCCACCCCGGCGAACTTGATGGGCTTACCAGTGACGGCGCGGAGCGACACCGCTGCTCCCCCGCGCGTGTCACCATCAAGCTTCGTCAGGACGGCCCCTGAGAAATCGAGCCTTCGCGCAAACTCCGACGCGACGTTGACCGCGTCCTGTCCAGTCATGCTGTCGAGGACGAGCAGGATCTCGGCAGGCTTCGTCGCCTCACGGATCCGCTCGAGCTCGGCCATCATGTCCTCGTCGACGTGCAGCCGCCCCGCTGTGTCCAGAATGACGACGTCAGAGCCCGTCTCTCTGGCCTCGCGAAGCGCGGTCGACGCAATCCCGACAGGGTCCGCCCCCGCCTCGCCCACGTGCACCGGCAGACCAAGCTGTCCACCGAGCGTGGCGAGCTGATCCTGCGCCGCCGGGCGATACGTGTCCGCCGCGGCAAGCATGGGACTCCTGCCCCGCTGTCGGAGGTAGTTCGCCAGCTTCGCGCAGAACGTCGTCTTGCCGGAGCCCTGGAGCCCCACGACCATCACGACCGCGGGTGCACCCGATGGAATCCGGAACGAGTCCGCGCGTCCTCCGAGCAGAGTGGCCAGCTCGTCGTGGACGATCTTGACCATCTGCTGGCCCGGCGTGACGCTCTTGAGAACGTCCTCGCCGATCGCGCGCGCTTTGACGCTGTCCACGAACCCGCGCGCGACCTTGAAGTTGACGTCGGCCTCGAGAAGAGCGCGCCGAACCTCCCTGAGCGCCTCCTCGATGTTGGCCTCGCTGAGTCTTCCCCTTCCGGTGAGCGACCTGAACGCGCTCTGGAATCGTTCCGAAAGCTGTTCGAACATCCCTTGGTCGCTTCCTCCGACAGGTTCCTCTGTTGCCCCGCGCGGCACGCGCTCGCGGCGCGTCCCGAACAAGAGGGTTACGGGGCAAGGCGAAGCAGAGCACGACGCTCGCCATAGGGGTACAGCAATGCACCGCCCCGGCTAGCCGTCAAGCTTCGGGCCCGCAACTGGTACAGCCTAGAGAATATACCAAAGGGGAAGATATCGTGCAAGTGGAAACGTGACCACCCGGGCGCTGCCGTCCTAGGCGAGGACCGACTCCCCCGCCTCTCTGAGCGCCACGAGCGCCGCCCCGGCGTCCGGTGCTCCGAAGATCGCGGAGGCGGCCACCAGGACCTCACCGCCGTTCGTAACAACCAGCGGCGCCTGCGAGGGTCCTATGCCACCGTCGACCTCTATGAAGAAGCCGAGGCCCCTCTCCCGCTTCCAGCGCGCTATCGTGGCCAGCTTGGGCATCACGTCCGCAATGAAGCTCTGACCCGCGAATCCGGGGTTGACGGTCATGACGAGGGCCAGGTCGATCTCGTCGAGGAACGGCTCGAGTTGTTCCGCCGGATTGGGAGGGTTGACGGCCATACCAGGCTTCGCACCCCGCGCCCTGATGAGCTTTATGACCGCCGACGGGTCCTTGCACGCCTCCCTGTGGAAGACTACGAAGTCCGCTCCCGCGTCGATGAACGCCGCGGCGTGCTCGGCGGGATCGGTGATCATGAGGTGCGCGTCTATGGGAAGGTCGGTGCACCCGCGCACGGCCTCCACGACGAACGGTCCCATCGTCAGGTTGGGCACGAAGTGACCGTCCATGACGTCGATGTGTATCATGTCGGCCCCGGCCGCCTCGACGGTCCGTATCTCGTCACCCAGCCGCGTGAAGTCGGCCGCCAGTATCGACGGCGAGATGAGAACCCTGCGCTCCGCCATGTGCAGTCTCTCCTTGTAGGCGTGCCCCTCGCCCGTTCAGTTCTCGATCCTCAGCGTGACGCCCTCTCCCTCGACGACGTGCGACCCCGTCACAGGGTCCTGAGCCACGACGACCTCCCTGGTGCCCCGACGCCGGCCGCGCTCGTACCTGACCGAGCGCATGACCAGCCCGAGCGCCTCCACGACAAGCCTGGCTTCCTCGGCCGTCTTCCCGACCAGGGAGGGCATAATGAGTTCGACCGGCCTCGGGCCCAGGCTCACCAGCAGCCGCACGCCGCTCCCCAGCGGACGCACCGCCCCCTCGCCCGGGTCAGTGCCTATGACCCTGCCCCGCTCAACGCGGCTGGTGTGGACTCCCGCGACCTCCTCGATGGCAAACCCCGCATGCTCGGCGTCGAGCTGCGCCTGCCGGGCGTTGAGCCCCGCAAGCATCGGCAGGCTTCTCATGTCCGCGCCCGAGCTGACGACGAGCCCCACGGTCCGGCCACGCTTGATCTGCGTGCCCGCGTCCGGCGTCTGGAACGCGACTGAGCCGACCGGCACGTCGGGGTCGGCCCGCTCGGCGTCGACGCGGATGCGGACCCCGGCCGCTTCGGCCATCCTCTTGGCCTCGACCACGGGTACTCCGACGAGGTCGGGGGTCACGGTGAGGTCCCCGCGGCGAACGATCATAGGCATGATGACGTAGTTGACGAGGACGGCGGCGCACACGGCGGCCGCGAACACGGCCGACATGTGGAAGAGAACACGCCTCACGACGGGGCCGATAGGGCCGCGCTCGCGGGCGCCGGTCTCGGACGTGTCGCCGGATGCGCGACCTGGACCCTTACGCCCGATCACGCGTCCGACCCGACGCGTCACGCGGTTCTCAGATGTCGAGGTCGACTCATCCAACTCCCTCGGCCTCCACTGCCAGCTGGGCGGACTCCTCCGCCTCCATGACCAGCGGCTCGCGCCCGCTCTTGACCAGCCTCGCCGCAAACGCCCCGTCGATCGCGTGCTTCTGAGGAAGCACGCGGACGAACCCTCCGTCCACGAACATCGGCGGCACGAAGTCCAGGGCGTCTTCCAGCGCGAAGTCCGGGCGCTTCTCGAGGAACCGCGCTATCACCTGCTCGTTCTCCTCCGGCTCCATCGAGCAGGTGCTGTAGACGATCCTCCCGCCCACGTCCACCAGTGTCGCCGCCTTGAGGAGAAGCCGCAGCTGGCGCCCGACCTGACGCGCGAAGATCTGCCTCGGGTGCATTCGCCTGAGTTCCTCGATATCGGAGCGCACCCGCTCGCGCGCCTGCAGATCGAACTTCCATCGGGAGTCGACTCGCCGTCCCAGTGTGCCCGTGCCGGTGCACGGCGCGTCCACAAGAACACCGTCAGCAGGGCCGGCGGCCTCGGCGATGGCGTCTTCTCGAATCACGCTGCAGTTCCTGATCGAGAGTCTCTCGATGTTGCTGGTCAGCTTGCCGGCGCGCGGTTCGGAGATATCGAACGCCTTGATCGTCCCCTCCCCGAGCATGCGCTCGGCGATGTAAGTCGTCTTGCCGCCGGGCGCCGCGCACATGTCGATGATGTCCTCGCCGGGCCGCGGGTCCAGCAGGCGCACGGCCAGAAGCGTGCTCTCGTCCTGTATCTGCATCATGCCGGTCGTGAAGCAGTTCAGCCCGGACACATCACCTCCGGTGAGGATCTCGAGACATTCGTCGAAGTAGCGCCCCGGACGCGTCTCTCGCCCCTCGGTCTTGAGCGCCCGCGCCAGGGCCGGCGGCGTCGCGGCCAGTCCGTTCGCGCGTGCCACCAGACGCGGCACCTCGTTGTTGTATTCGCAGAAAACGACCGTCATTTCGACGCCGTACCGGGCGACCCATCTCTCGACCAAAATCTTCGGGTGGGAGTAGACGACGCTGATGTGGCGCACCGGGTCCGTCTGAATGTCGGGATAGTCCGGTCTGAGCGACGTGAGGATGTTGCGCAGCACGGCGTTCACGAGACCGGCGGTCCCCCTGTGCCCGAACTGCTTCGCGAGCTCCACCGACTCGTTGACGGCGGCGCGCGGCGGTATCCTGTCGAGATAGTCGATCTGATAGAGACCCAGCCTCAGCGCGTTTCGGATGGGGACGGGAAGCGCCCGCAGGCCACCCTTGACGTACTGGTCCAGGACCCAGTCGAGCCTGCCCTTCCAGCGGAGAACGCCGTAGGTGAGGTTCTGGGTCAGTGCCGTGTCCCGCGCGTCCAGGTTCGCGTCGGCGAGGC
>DAOWER010000311.1 GCA_030638405.1 Candidatus Eiseniibacteriota bacterium
GGATGACGTGGCTCGTCTCGCCCTCAGGCTGCGTGAACACCTACTAGCAGTCCCAGTAGTCAGGCGCGTTCTCGGTAACCACCCACTCGAATGACATACCGGCCGGATTTGTGATCCAGTTTCCGGTACCCTGAATGCCGCCCGTAGTGCTCAGCAGGCTTCCGACGTACGCCGCAGCCACAGATGGAATCGCAAGCATCGCTGCGATGACAATAACTACACACAGTCTCCTCATGATGCGCCTCCCGCATGGTGAGTAACTTCTTAGTATCCCTCGTTTGTTTCTTGACTTGCCGTGAGTATACCACACAACAGACATCTGTCAAGCACTTATTTCTGAATTTGTCTCTCAACTACGATGAGTATACCACATCACAGAAGTCTGTCAAACACCCCTTTTGGGCCGGTCTGCCGGCCTCCGGGCGAGTCGGCCGGTGTCCATCAGGTCTCGCCGGGGCCAGGCCCCGCCCACTTAGGTCGAAAAAGCCGCCCATAAATGCCGGCACGTCATAGAGAACGAGCCACGGGTCCCCCCGCGGGGAGGCAGCCCGCCCCGCTCGGCACGACCGTCATGGCGGCAGGGGAAGCGTCCAGGGAGGGAACCGATCTCGCGGAGTCGACCACTCTGGTCTCCAATCCTAGTGTGCGCATTCGCAGAGTAGGAGGCTGCCAGTGATGTCGACCACCTCCGTGATCGTTTCCGCCTTGACGTCCAGGTCGCAGGCGCAATCGCACACGCCGAGCTCCAGGAAGAACGACACGTGACTCGTGCCGTGAGCGCAAGCAGCGTGAGACGGCAGATCGCCGGGGTGGCGAGCCTGGTAAGGATGCGGCGACGTCCGTTGCGAGGTGTCAGTGGAGTTGTGATGAGGAGGGAGATGAGAACCGCCCGACGCGTGAGCGCCGGGCGGTGGAGTTGAGCGTGTGCTTCGGTACTGTCGTGCTTCTTACTTCCTGCGCCTGCGGAAGACCGCTACCGATCCGAGGAGGCCGCTGCCCAGAAGCATCAGGGTCGTGGGCTCGGGGACCGGGTTCGTCACGGAGTCGGGCGCAAGAACGTGGTAGTCGATGGAGCCGTCCGCAGCGGGCGCGGTCGGGTCGTCATCGTACAACGAGAAGCCCGTGTTCCACGCGGCGTTCGTGATTGAGCCGCGCGGGCCCGCGTCCGGGGTCCCGCCGGCGACCCCGTCCTTGGAGTAGAAGTCCTGCCAGACCGGGACGCGGAAGCTGTCAAACGCGAAGCTCGTCGTCAAACCCGTCGCTTCGTCGAACTTGATCCCGTACATGCTCCCCGGTATGCCAGGATTGGAGGGATCGTCTACTCCGAACTCACCGATCTCCACGTTGCCGACGTCGCCCTGCAGATTGAAGATCTCATTGGCCGTGAAGTTGTCCGACACCTCGAGGATGAAGTGGCTCGTCTCACCCACCGGATGCGTGAACACGTACGAGTAGTGCCAGGAGTCATCCGCGTTCAGGGTAACCTCCCACTCGAAGGACATGCCGGCCGGATCTGTGATCCAGTTTCCGGTGCCCTGAATGCCGCCGGTCGTGCTCAGCAGGCTCCCGACGTACGCCGCAGCCACAGATGGAATCGCGAGCATCGCCGCCAAGAGCAGCGCCACACACAGTCTCCTTGCCCTCACAATCGCCTCCTCCGTGTTTGAGTATACGCTTCCCAGTTCGTTTCTTAACTTACCCTGATTATACCACATCGACAGAAGTTGTCAAGAGTCCATTCCAGGCCGCTCTACTGGCTGCCCCTGACCCTGCTGCATCACCTGTACAGAGACTTCACGAGGCTCCAGGTAGCCTGTTCGACGGGGCTCCCGCATTCGCAGAGTGGGAGGACACCGGTGATGTCGCCGACCTCCGTGATCGTTCCCGCCTTAATGCCCAGGCTGCCAGGATGTACGCGAGGATCGCCCGGCCCGAAGCGTGAGTAGAAGCAGAGTGTGGCAGTCCCGGCCTCGTCCGGTTCACAGCCGTTCTCGAGGTGCTCGTACTTGACCGTCGGAGTGTCGTCCGGGAAACTGGGGTCGCCTCTGCACTCGTAGAGTCCCAGGAACTCCAGCTCGCAGCCATCCAGGCCCACACCTGTTCCTGCGACGCTATCAAACGTGACCACGCCCTCGTCACAGGCGCAATCGCACACGCCCAGCTCCAGGAAGAACGACACGTGACTCATGCTGTGACCACCCAGCCCGGTTGTGTCCCACTCGATGTTCAGTCGGTAGAGCCAGTAGCCCTCGAATCCCGGTGCGTCCGGGACCGCGGCCGTGCTCATGCCCCACACAGCCTGAGCGGCGGAGGGCACAGCCGTGAGCGCAAGTAGCGTGAGATTGCAGATCGCCAGGGTGGCGATCCTCGTCAAGATGCGGTGACGTCCGTTGCCGGTCATTCCGGGCTCCTTCGGACGCAGCCGCCAGGTGAGTTCTCCCTTACCCATATAGTAGGATATCAAGGTTTGTGTGTTTTGTCAAGAGGGGAGTCGGGGCACTCCAGCGTAGCAGGAAGTTCTGGGTGCTGCGGGTTCCCGGGGGCTGTCGGGGGAGGGAGACGAGAACCGCCCGACGCGTGAGCGCCGGGCGGTGGAGTTGAGCGTGTGCTTCGTACTGCCGTGCTTCCTACTTCCTGCGCCTGCGGAAGACCGCTAGCGATCCGAGGAGTCCACTGCCCAGAAGCATCAGGGTCGTGGGCTCGGGGACCGGGTTGGTCGCGGAGTCGGGCGCAAGAACGTGGAACTCGTAACTTCCGTTCGAAGCGAGCGCGGTCGGGTCGGTATCGTTCGGCAGGAAGCCTTTGTTCCACGCGGCGTTGATTCCTGCGGCACCGGCCACCCCGTCCTTCGAGTAGAAATCCTGCCAGACCGGGATGCGGAAGCTGTCAAACGAGAAGACCGTCTTCAAACCCGACGCGTCGTCAAACTTGATCCCGTACATGCTCCCCGGTATGCCCGGATTGGAGGGATCACCTACTCCGAACTCACCGATCTCCACGCTGCCGACATCGCCCTGCAGATTGAAGATCTCATTGGCCGTGAAGCCGTCCGACACCTCAAGGATGAAGTGGCTCGTCTCACCTTCGGGATGCACGAACACGTACGAGTAGTGCCAGGAGTTATCCGCGTTCAGGGTAACCTCCCACTCGAACGACATTCCGGCCGGGTCTGCGATCCAGTTCCCCGTACCCTGAATGCCGCCGTCGACGCTCAGCAGGCTCCCGACGTACGCTGCAGCCACAGATGGAATCGCGAGCATCGCCGCCAAGAGCAGAGCTACACACAATCTCCGTGTCCTCATGATTGCCTCCTCTATGTGTTTGCTGACCTCTTGATTATGCCGTTCCCAGCCGGTTTCCCAACTGCACTGAGTATACCACATCGCGAACATCTGTCAAGTAGCTATTTGGAAATCTATCCCCCTAGTACGCTGAACATATCACACCACAGAAACCTGTCAAGCGCGTATTTGGGGCGCTCTGTCGCCCGCCAGGCGAATCGGGCGCTGCCCCTCCATCTTCGCGGGGCTAGGCCCTATTCACTTAAGTTGAGGAAATCGCCCAAACATACCAACACGTCAAGAGAAAGGTCCACGACTTCCCCTACAACGGGATAGCCCGCCAGGCGTATGACCAGTCAGCGGTCCCTCTCGTATGGTCGCAGTCTCTTCCGTCCCGATGCTCCTTGCTGCGCAGGCTTCTCCTGCGAACGTCCTCGGTCGACGGAGCGAGCCCGTGATCTTGACCGGCGTGCGGTTGCTGTCCCGCACGGGCGTTGACGCGCTCACGCTGCTGACATTCGGACACGGCGGCGCCTGGGTACAGACACCCGGGCGGCATCCGGTCGAACGACTGGACGCCGCCTTCCGCGTTCTGCTATTCTCTTATCCTGAAAGCGAGGACAGACCATGATTCTGGACAAGAAGGTGCGCGTCTTTCTGGCAACGGCCGAGGCCGGCAGCTTCAGCCGTGCCGCGAGACAGCTGTCGTTGAGCCAGTCGGTGGTGAGCTTTCACATCAAGGCTCTCGAACAGGAACTGGGGGTGTCGCTGTTCCGGCGGCAGGGCAGGAGCATCTCGCTCACTGCCGAGGGGAAGCTCCTCTTCGGGAAGGGGCGCAAGCTCGCCAAGGAGGCGCGCCGGATCGAGGACGCGTTCTCCGCGCAGTCCGAAGAGATAGCCCAGCGCATTTACCTGGCCGGCGACGCGCTGACGTGCGCCTTCACACTTCCGTGGACACTCGCTGCCTTTCGCATGGACTACCCGGATGTGCTCTTCACTTACGAGCACCTGGACGAGAGCGAGCTCATCAGCAGACTGGTCTCGGGGGAACTTGACGTTGGTCTGGTGGGGCACCCTGTTGTGCACCGCAAGCTTGCCACGACCCCGTGCTTCCAGGACAGGATCGTGTTGGTCGGTCCGACGCGGAGCGCCCCCGACAGCATCACGATCGACCAGCTGAGGGAGGTCCCCATCATCTGGGCGACCAGTGACCGCGGACTCGAACTCCTGCTCAGCAGGAATCTGCCCGAGGCCGGTCTCCAGCTGAAGGACCTCAACGTCTTCATGGAGGTGGACGGCCTGCCCATCCTCAAGACCTTCGTTCGGGCGGACGTCGGGATGGCCTTCCTTCCGTTCCTGACCGTCGCCGATGAGGTGCGCTCCGGCCTCCTCAAGATCGTCGACATCCCCTGGCTCGAGCTCGAACGCACGAACTACCTCGTCTACCGGAAGGAGAAGACCCCCAGGCAGGTGGTGACGGCCCTCGTCGAGTTCGTGGAGAACCGCGACTGGGAGGCCGTGCTCGAGGCCCAGGGGCGAGGAGGGCTCTAACTCCCATCCACACCAGCGTCGCTGCACATGTCGAGCTACTCGATAACAACCCACTCATTCCATGCAGTTTGCTTGACACCGACTGCGGACGCTCTAGAATCATGGGGAGGGCCGCAGTCCACGCCGACCCCGGCGGCCAGGCCGATCCGCGTTCCAACAGGAGGTTGCGGTGATGAGACGATGGACGGTACCAATCGCGCTTCTCTCGATTCTGTGTCTCGCGCTGGCTCTGCCCGCGCTGGCGGAAGAGAGCAAGAAGAAGGACGCAACACCGGCAGGTCAGCAGGTGTTCATTGCGCAGAAGTGCCAGATGTGCCACACGGTGTACTCGGAAGGCATAGGCGAGCCCCCAGCCGAGGACGCGAAGAAGGAAGAGGAGGAGGAAGCGGCGGCAGGACCTCCGGACCTCTCCATGGCAGGCGCCGGCCGAACCGCGGAGTGGATCTCCCTCTTCCTCCAGAAGAAAGAGGCGCTGAACGACAAGAAGCACATGACGAGCTTCAAGGGCAGCGACGAGGACCTGGCTGCGCTGGCAGACTGGCTCTTGACGCTCAAGCCGGCCGAAGAGGACGCGTCGAAGGCCGAGGCCGCGCCGGCGAAGCCGGACGAGTCGGAGAAGGCCGCAGAACCTGAGGCGCCGGCGAAGCCGGACGAGTCGGAGAAAGCCGAGGGCGAAGCTGCCGAGAAGGGCACCGGCTGCGAGGATCACGACCACGGTGACAAGGCAGACAAGGACGCCGACACAGAAGCCAAGGAAGGCGAGTAGACGCGCATGAGCGTTACCATTCTGGCGGTCTTCGCGGTGATCATCGTCGTGCTGCTGGTCGCCCTGACCAGATTCCTGCGGACGCCCTCCACTGGCGTCGTGAGGGTGTTCTCCGTGGTCACCATGGGGGCTCTCCCAGCGGTCTGGCTTCTGGGCATGCTCGTCTATGCTGATTCGGAGATGAAGAAAGTCAGCTTCTGCACGAGCTGCCACGAGATGCACGCCCACGGCAGGAGTCTCGAGGTCGGCGATGACGAGGTCCTTTCCGCCTCGCACTACCGCAACAACCGCGTCGACCGGAAGAAGGCCTGTTACACGTGCCATACCAACCCGGGCC